>NZ_JBQCWY010000344.1:0-3193 GCF_051956955.1 Neisseria sp. P0021.S005
TCAACAATGGGACGAACACGTCCGTGTATTGATGAATCCGAAAATGTTGCCCACTTGGCTGCCTGATTCGCTTGCCCAACAGCTCTATGCCCTGCCCGACAGTTACGGCGTATTGGTTTGGTTTGACCATTTCAGCAAAGCCCAAGCCATTGAAGCACACGAACGCGCATACAGTGAAACCGCCACCCTTCTGCACAGCAAAAAACTGCCGCCGCATATCAAAGCCGCAACCTCCATCCGTTTTATTCCGGCAGTCGGACAGCTTCATACATTATGGCTCAAAGCCCAGACCATGCAGGAATACCAACTGATGCCGTCTGAAAAGTCTACATCGTTTTCTACCGTCCGCTTTATCGCGGACGAACACGGCAGCCTTCAAGCACGCATTGTCTTGTTAAATAGCGGCACCAGAAACTGGCGTCCTTACGGTTTGTTTGCCCACAAAAAAGCAGCCAAACGCGCTTTGACTCAATGGTCGCAAGAACACAGGCTCTGCCCAGATTCGCTCCACATTTTACCGACCAGCTACGCAAAGGGAGAACCCTGCCCCGTCGAGGCTGTCGGCAAATGCAATGGCAACTGCCGCCAGCCAAACGGCATCAAACATCAAAACCAACGCATTACCGAGCTTGCCGCCCTACTCCCCGTAACCGATTGGGGCAAAGCGCACGAAATTGAAATTACCGAAACCGACCCCCTGACCGGAAACAGCATTACCCTGCTCTGCGCCGGCGGTGCGTTGGCATTGCCTGACGGCAGCTGGTATTTCGACAGCAGCCTGCCTCTCGTGATTAAAAACAAATTCAGGCAAGACAAAGAAAATATCCGTTTGATTGCTTAAAACAAGGCCGTCTAAAAACCAAATTTTCAGACGGCCTATTGTGAATAACTTTCCGCTTTATTCCCAAAATAAAAATCTGCCTAAAATTTAATCAGAACTTATTTTTATAATAGCAATCAAATACTAAACCAATTTATACACAAGCTGTTCACACAATTTTCAATGAAAGCTGTGTATACCCAGCCCAACGAGTAAACCATGAACAACCCTGAAATCATCTTCTTTGACATCGACGACACCCTCTACCGCAAATACACGGATACCCTGCGTCCCTCAGTTCCCAAAGCCATGCACGAATTGAAAGCCAAAGGCATTTTGACTGCCATTGCCACCGGCCGTCCGGAAGCCGCCATTCCCGCCAAAGTCAAAGCCTTGATTCAAGAATGCGGTATCGACATGCTCGTTACCATCAACGGCCAATATATTTCCTTTCACGGCGAACCCCTGCAAAGCTACCCCTTGGACATTGCCGACATCGAAACAGCCATCAACCTGCTTGAACAACATAAAATAGACTACGCATTCGTCAACAACCAAGAAATTGCCGTTTCCTCCCATTCGCCGCGCGTTGCCGAAGGCTTATCGCATATCCTGCCCAACTTCCTGATGGATAAAGAATATTTCCGAAAACAGCCTGTTTATCAAATGTTGGTATTTGTGGATAAAGAAGAAGAAAAAATCCTGCAACCGCTAACCCAGCAACACGGCTTCAAATCCGTCCGCTGGCATGAATATGCCGTGGACCTGCTGCGCAAAGAAGGTTCAAAAGCACGGGGCATCACCCACGCAGTGGAAAAACTGGGCATTGATATGAGCAAAGTGATGGCATTCGGTGATAGCTTCAACGACTTGGAAATGCTGTCAACCGTCGGCTTTGGCGTTGCCATGGGCAATGGCGAAGAAGCAGCCAAAGCGGCCACACAATTCGTCTGCCCAAGTGTTGATGAAGATGGCGTCTTGCGCGGCTTGCAAGAATTGGGCGTAATTTAAATTTCAAATCAAAAGGCCGTCTGAACATTTTTTCAGAAGGCCTTGTTCTATCTATAAACTTTCTGCTTACTTTGGCAATACCAAAAAGCTAATCAGCAACTCTTTAAATACGAATCCAAACACACCCAAGCCCAAAACCAAGAAGAGCATGGCAATGCCGAATTTGCCGGCTTTGGATTCTTTACCCAAGTTCCAAACGATAAAGCCCAAAAAGATAATCAGGCCGGTGAGGAGGATTTTCATTGCCCACGAGGCGAATTCTGCTTCAGACATTATTTTTTCCTTTTATTCTTAAGATGTGTGTTTAATTGCTTTCAGACGGCCTATTAAAATTTAAGGCCGTCTGCAATTTGTTTTTAGATTATTTGTTCAATGCTTGTTGCAAATCATCAATCAAATCGTCGATGTGTTCCAAACCAACAGAGAGGCGTATCAAGCCCGGGCGGATATTGGCGGCGAGTTTTTCTTCAGGCTGCATCCGGCCGTGCGTGGTTGTCCACGGATGGGTGATGGTCGAGCGCACATCGCCGAGGTTGGCAGTACGGGAAAAGAGTTCTACGCCGTCCACGATTTTCCATGCTTCTTCTTGGTCTGCAACTTCAAAACCCACGACGATACCGCCGCCATTTTGCTGTTTGCGGATCAGTTCGGCTTGCGGATGGTCGGGCAAACCGGTGTAGTACACGGCTTGGACTTGCGGTTGCTCTTTCAACCATTGCGCGATTTTCAGCGCATTGTCGTATTGTTTTTCCATACGCAGCGACAGAGTTTCCACGCCGCTTAACAGCTGCCATGCGTTAAACGGAGACATCGCCAAACCGCAAGAGTTGCAATACATGGCAACTTGCGTCATCAATTCTTCCGAACCGGCCAACACGCCGCCCATCACGCGGCCGTGACCATCAATCGCTTTGGTTGCGGAAGAAACAGAAATATCCGCACCGTGTTTCAAAGGCTGCGAGCCGACTGGCGACAAGAGGCTGTTGTCCACTACCAAAAGCGCACCGATGCTGTGTGCCAGTTCGGCCAAAGCTTCCAAATCGGCAACTTCGCCCAAAGGGTTGGACGGCGTTTCCAAAAACAGCAATTTGGTATTGTCTTTAACCGCGGCTTTCCACTCGTTCAAATCGGTTGGCGACACATGACTGACCTCGATGCCGAACTTAGTTACGATATTATTGATAAAACCAACAGTCGTACCAAACAGACTGCGGCTGGAAATAACATGATCACCAGCTTGCAAGAAGGTAAAAAACGCTGCCTGAATCGCGGACATACCGGTCGAAGTGGCTACCGCGCGCTCTGCGCCTTCCAATGCAGCAATGCGTTTTTCAAAAGCGGCAGTAGTCGGATTGGCTGTAC
>NZ_JBQCWY010000345.1:0-3190 GCF_051956955.1 Neisseria sp. P0021.S005
CCAGGAGCGGAACGTTTGAACTCGTCTTTAAACGCGAAATAAGCAGCGTGCGGACCACCGAAGCCCATCTGCACACCGAAGCGTTGGGTATTGCCCAAGGCAATATCCGCACCCAACTCGGCAGTAGATTTCAGCAAAACCAAGCTCATGATATCAGCGGCAACGGCCACGATTGTGCCTTTTGCTTTCAGACGGCCGATAACGTCCTGCAAGTCTTGCACATCGCCGTCTTTACCAACGTATTGGAACAGCGCACCGAAGTATTCGCCTTCATCCGCTTGGGCAAAATCGCCGACCACCAGTTCAAAGCCGAAATATTTGGCGCGGGTTTTCATCACATCCAAAGTTTGCGGATACACGCGCGCATCCACAAAGAAACGCTCGGATTTCACTTTGCCCACGCGGTGCGCCATCGCCATCGCTTCGGCGGCAGCAGTCGCCTCATCCAGCAAAGACGCGCCTGCCACAGGGAAACCGGTCAAATCGATACACACTTGTTGGAAGTTCAACAAAGCTTCCAAACGACCCTGTGCAATTTCCGCCTGATACGGGGTGTAGGCGGTGTACCAACCCGGATTTTCCAATACGTTGCGCAAAATCACATTCGGCACGCGGGTCGGGTAATAGCCCAAACCGATATAGGATTTGTTGATCACGTTTTTCGACGCGATGCCTTTCAATTTCGCCAACGCGTCCGCCTCGGTCAACGCTTCGGGCAAATTGAGTTCGGACGGCATACGGATGCTTTGCGGCACGGTATTGCCGACAAAATCATCCATGCTCTTCTCGCCGAGCGCTTCCAAAAGCGCAGCCTCGTCGCCAAAACTCAAATGGCGCGCGGCAAATTCATTCGGGTTGAACAATTCAGATAGTTTCATTTCTACTCCTTCGGTGTTATCGATATCAACACTGTTTTTTCTTGCAAATGTTGTTTCAGACGACCTCCGCCCACTTTGGACGACATGCCAATATTTCCCTATAAACCGGACAGGTTGCCACATGCGCGCCGGGCAGGTAGCCGGTACTCATTAAAAATTCGCCGACGATTTCGCCGCCGACAAATTTGAAATGTTTTTTAAACAGTTTCACCCATTCAGCCTTGTCGAGCGGATGGTTCGCATCGAGCCAGTTTTTGAATGAGCCGTATTCTTGCTGTATTTGTCTGATTTGTCGCGCGTTATAAATGGCTGCGTTGATTTTCAGTCGGTTGCGGACGATGCCTGCATCGGCAAGCAGTCGCTCAATATCGGTTTCGTCAAATGCGGCGACCGTATCGATGTCGAAACCTTTAAATGCCGTCTGAAATGCCTGCTGCTTCTTCAGCATCAGCGTCCAGCTTAATCCTGCCTGATTGATTTCCAACACCAGCCGCTCAAACAATTCATTGTCGTCCTCAATCGGAAAACCGTATTGCGTGTCGTGATAATGTTTGTTGGGGTTGTCCGTATCGTCAGGAAGCGTGGCGACAAATTCGCAGTAATTCATGTTTGCTGAGGAAAAATTGAAACAAAGGCCGTCTGAAAGCATTTTTCAGACGACCTAAGACCTGCAATATCAAACAGATGAAAAACCTGTTTGGATGTTTGCAAAAATCAAGCTACTTCGCCTGCGTATTGTTCGGCAGTCAGCAGACCGTCGTAATCGGCAGGGTTGGCAGGTTTGATTTTGAAGAACCAGCCTGCGCCGTAAGGATCGCTGTTGGCAGTTTCCGGAGCGCTTGGCAAATCTTCGTTGACGGCAACGACTTCGCCTGCAATCGGCGCGTACACGTCAGATGCGGCTTTTACAGACTCAACCACACCGGCTTGCTCTTCGGCAGCCAGGTTTGCACCAACTTCTGGCAGCTCGACAAACACGATGTCGCCCAACAGCTCTTGCGCGTGATGGGTAATGCCGACGGTGATGGTACCGTCTTCTTCAAGGCGCAGCCATTCGTGGCTGGCAACGTATTTCAGTTCTGCTGGGATGTTGCTCATGGTTTGATACTCCATTGATAGGGGGTTATTTTCAGACGGCATCTGCATGAATCAATATCCACAGATGCCTTGTTCAATGCTTTCTACAAACGTCCGTATCGGACGACAATTAAAACCTGCTTCCAGACGGCCCTTAACAAATAAAGGCCGTCTGAACCGATATTAATCAAACTGTTTTTGACCGTTGCGGACAAACGGCAGCTTCAGTACGCGTACGTCCACTTCTTTGCCGCGCATCAGAACTTTGGCGGTATCACCGTCAAAATCTTTCGGTACGCGTGCGATGGCGATGGATTGTTTCAGGCTT
This sequence comes from Neisseria sp. P0021.S005, assembly GCF_051956955.1. Taxonomy (NCBI): domain Bacteria; kingdom Pseudomonadati; phylum Pseudomonadota; class Betaproteobacteria; order Neisseriales; family Neisseriaceae; genus Neisseria; species Neisseria sp. P0021.S005. Next base: position 2,284 of record NZ_JBQCWY010000345.1, read on the forward strand.
GGAGAGAATACGCCGCTGGTGGTTTCGCCTTGGCCTTTATCGGTCAACACTTCCATATGCGCGCGCAGAATGCCCCCTTTTTCGAGCAACAAGCCAACCTGTTTGACGGCAACGCCCTTTTCTTTCAATGCCACCAATGCGGCTTTACCGACGAAATCGCGGCTTTCGTCTTTCAAATCAACGGTCCAACCCATGCCTGCTTCGAGCGGGCTGGTATTGTCATCCATATCGTTGCCGTAGAGGTTCATACCGGCTTCCATGCGCAGGGTGTCGCGTGCGCCGAGACCGCAAGGCTGTACGCCTGCTGCTTGCAGGGCTTTGAAGAATGCGCCTGCTTCAGTACCCGGCAGAATCACTTCGACACCGTCTTCGCCGGTGTAGCCTGTACGGGCGACAAACCAGTCGTTGCCCAAGTCTGCACCTTGGAACGGTTTGAGATTATGGACGACATCCGCCCATTCGGGTTTGACGGTCAGGAGTTTTTCGATGGCTTTAGGGCCTTGTACGGCGAGCATGCCGAGGTCGTAGCGCGGATTGAAGGCAACGCCGAACTCTTGTCCGACTTTGTGGAATTGCGCCGTGTCTTTCTCGCGGGTCGCACCGTTGGACACGATGCGGTATTGGGTTTCGGCTTCGTTGGTGCGGTAAACGATCAAGTCGTCAATCACGCCGCCGTTATCGTTGAGCAAAGCGGAATAAAGGGCTTTGCCGACGAAGGCGAGTTTGGCAACGTCGTTGGCAATCAATTTGCGGAAAAAGGCTTTGGCGTTCGCTCCGGCGACGTCGGTAACGAGCATATGGGATACGTCAAACATACCGGCGTCGGTGCGCACGGCTTCGTGTTCGGCGATTTGTGAACCATAATGGATGGGCAGCTCCCAGCCGGCAAAATCTACCAGCTTCGCGC
>NZ_JBQCWY010000346.1:0-3186 GCF_051956955.1 Neisseria sp. P0021.S005
GTTTACGTATATTTTGACGTTGCATCGCACCAAATCTCCCGAAGTAGCCGAGCGCGCTTTGGAGATGGCGGTTTCTTTAAACGCATTTGAACAGGCTGAAGCCATTTACCAAAAATGGCGTGAAATCGAGCCGGAGCCTGGTGAAACACAAAAGCGCATGACTTGGTTGCGCAATTTGCTGCTGGGTAAAGCCGATAAGAATTTGAGCGGATTGGACAAGGTGATTGCCGGCGGTAGTGAAGACGAGCAAAAGCGCGTGTTCCTGCTTTTGGCACAAACCGCAGCCCAACAGCCGAATCTGACCAGCGATGCGGTCAAACAAGTGCATAAAACGGCCTTGAATTATAAAGACTTCCCTGAAGCAGCGATTGCGGATGCAATTTTTAGTGCAAAAGACGGTCAAAAGAAACATGCCATTGCGGCATTGCAGCGATTGGCCAAGTTGGACAACGAAATTCTGCCGCCGACTTTTGTTACCCTGCGGCTGATGGCGCAACGGCATCCTGATATTTTGGACGGCTTCTTCAAAGATACAGACACCAAAACCTTATCTCCGATTTGGCAGGAATTGGATATCGCCAATTTGATCGCCCATGGCCAAAATGATAAGGCATTCAAGCGTTTGCAGACTTTATTAGAGGAAAATCCAAACCCTGATTTGTATATTCAGGCCGCCTTATTGTCAGCCAGCAAGACGGAAAATATTTCTGCGGTAAACAGTTATCTGGAAAAGGCTTATAAAGCCGGTACGGAAGAGCAGCGCAGCCGTGCGGCATTGATTGGCGCGGTGTCTTACAATGATGCCGAGGATTTTGCCAAAGCCAAACAATGGCTGGCCAAGGTCACGGCTACGGCTTATGCGTTTGATAAAACCATTTTGGCTGCTTCCATCGAAGCCAAACAGGGCAACCATAAAGAGGCTTGGGCATTGGTACAACGCGCACAAAAAATGCCCGAGCGAAGAGGACGTTATTTTGAAGCCAGTGATTTGCTGAATACGGCTTTGTTCGTATTGTCTAAAAATACCAATCTGCAAGAATCATTGAACGCTTTGAACAGCTTGGTAAATTCCACCGAAAAATCCTTGAAAACCCAAGCTTCTCCAGAGTTGCTTGCCAATGTGCTGTATCAGCGTTCGATGGTGTATGAGAAGCTGAATCAGCCAGGAAAGGCGATTGCCGATTTGCGCCGAGTTGTTGAGTTGTATCCGGACAATCCGCACGGTTGGAATGCTTTGGGCTATACCTTGTTGTCCAGCGGCAAGGATTTGGAAGAAGCGTTTAAAATGGTTCAGACGGCCTATCAAATGGAGCCAGAAAGCGCAGCCATTAATGACAGTGTAGGCTGGGCATATTATCTTAAAGGCGATGCCCAAATGGCTTGGCCGTATATCCAATATGCCTATGAAAAAGAACCTGAAGCCGAAGTCGCCGCACATTTGGGTGAAGTCCTATGGACGCTTGGCGACCAAGACAAGGCCAAAGAAATCTGGAATGACGGTTTGAAACGCGGAAGCAATCTCCGAGTATTAAAAGAGACAATGTCTAAATTCGGTATAACGTCCAGTAAACCGCATACTCAAAAACACAAATAAAATCAAAAGGCCGTCTGAAAAGTGTTTGATTTCAGACGGCCTATGAAGGAATGTCCATGAATTTAAAACAATTATCATCGGTTGCAGCCTTATTGCTTTTAGCTGCCTGTGCGCAGCCAAACTTACCTCAGCAAAACAGTTGGCAAGCGGCCGAGCAGGTACAGGATTTTAGCGCAGACGGTCGCTTGGCTGTCAAAATGGAAGGCAAAGGCTCTTATGCTAATTTCGATTGGACTTATCAAAACGCGGTTCAAACCATTGATGTGAATACACCGTTGGGCAATACCGTAGGTCAGCTGTGTCAAGACAGTGAAGGCGTATTGGCAGTAGACAGTAAGGGTAAGGTTTATCAGGCGGAGACGGCTGAGGAATTGAGCAGACAGCTTTTAGGCTTTGCTTTGCCGGTTCAATATCTGCATATTTGGGCTGATGGTAAACGCGTTGCCAATGCGCCATACAAAATCCTGCCTGATGGCCGTCTGGAGCAGTTTGACTGGACAATATCGCGTACTTTAAATAGTTCAGGACAGCCTAAAACGCTTCAACTTGAGAATGCCAAGTTTAATATCCGCTTGGTGTTTGACACGGTAAACCACTCTTTGAATAAGAATGGACAAACCCGATGCGCAGCACGCAAATAGAGGATGCCATGTCTGTTTCAGAGGAAATCCAAGCCTTTCCTGCGCCGGCCAAATTAAATTTGGATTTGAGGATTACCGGCCGTAGGAGCGATGGTTATCATAATTTGGAAAGTATTTTCTGTTTGATCGGCTTATACGATACCGTTCATCTGAAAATGCGTACTGATGGGCAGATTATTCTGCATACGCCGGTCGAAGGGCTTAAGCCTGAGCAAGACTTGACTTATCGGGCGGCTAAATTATTACTGCCCTATGCCAACGTGCCGCACGGCGTTGAAATCTGGTTGGATAAGGTGATTCCGACCGGAGGCGGATTGGGCGGTGGCAGCTCTGATGCAGCCACAGTCTTAATGGTTTTAAACCAATGGTGGCAATGTGATTTGAGCAGGCAGCAACTGATTGATTTAGGCCTAAGTCTTGGCGCGGATGTTCCTTTTTTTATTTTTGGAAGAAGTGCTTTTGCCAAAGGCGTAGGCGAGAAGCTGGCTGAAATAGATGTCCCTAAACAATGGTATGTTATCGTTAAGCCCCCTGTTCATGTGGCAACAGCTAAAATTTTTGCACATGAAGGCTTGACACGGGATTCCAAACCCAGCATAATGCCGACTTTCCAATCATTACAGCCGTTTCAAAATGATATGCAGGCGGTTGTGTTTCAGGAATATCCTGAAGTTTGGAAGGCTTATGTTGAGTTATCCCAATATGGTTATACATTAATGACTGGTTCTGGAGCTTGTTTATTCATAGCAAGTGAATCTCATCAAGAAGCAAATACAATTTACCAACAGGTTTCTCAATCATATGAAGCGTATTGTGTGGAAGGATTAGATATTCATCCGCTGTTTCATATGATTTAGTAAGTTGGGGAGTCGTCAAGCGGTTAAGACACTGGATTTTGATTCCAGCATGCGAAGGTTCGAATCCTTCCTCCCCAGCCAAACCCTTTGTTGG
>NZ_JBQCWY010000347.1:0-3186 GCF_051956955.1 Neisseria sp. P0021.S005
GCCTTTGACGGCTTCTTTGCCGTGGCCTTCTTGCAAGTCTTCAATAATCAGGCTCATGATGTTCCTTTCGGATGTATGGTGAAAATCGGCTCAAGATTACCATATTGTGCGCAATCGTGAAACAAAGGCGCCCATATGGCCGGCAACAAAAAGGCCGTCTGAAACGGATTTTCAGACGGCCTTTGTTTTGTGCTAAACCTTATTTGTTGTCAGGTTGGGATTTGACATCGGTGGATACAGGCAGCTCAGGCATGGTTCGGGCAGACTCCGGAACATTGCCGGAGAGGGCTTTCAAGAAGGCAACGATGTTTTCAGTGTCTTCCGGAGCCAGGGTTTTACCCAATTGCGCTTTCGCCATGATGTTGACGGCTTTATCCAGTTCCCAAACGCTGCCGTTGTGGAAGTATGGGTAGGTGCGTTCGACGTTTCTCAAGCCTGGAACGCGGAAGAAGAATTCGTCTTCGGCTTTTTTGGTTACGTCCGCACGGCCTTTGTCGTGTTTAGGATCATCGATGTGTTTCCAGTAAGGACCGTCCACCAAACCGAATTTTTGGAACATGGTACCGCCCAAGTTGACGCCGCTGTGACAAGCGATACAGCCGTTGTCCATAAATGCGCGTACGCCTTTGCGTTCTTGTTCGCTCAGGGCGGACACGTTGCCTTTCAGGTAGTCGTCCCAACGGGTCGGGGTCAGCAGGGTACGTTCAAACGCGCCCAATGCGGTGGTGATGTTTTTGAAGGAAACTGCGCCGTCTTCAGGGAATGCGGCTTTGAATTTCTCTTGGTATTCAGGGATACCGGCGATTTTTGCGGCGGCATCGGCTTCGGTCGCGTTGGCCATTTCAACAGGGTTGAGCAATGGGCCGCCGGCTTGTTCTTCCACATCGGCTGCACGGCCGTCCCAGAATTGGCTGCCCAACAAGGCGGCATTCAGAGCAGTTGGGGAGTTACGGCCGCCGAATTGGCTTTTGTGGCCCGCGCTGGTCGGCATGTTGTCTACGCCGGCAGTTGCCAAGTTGTGGCAAGAGTTACAGCTGACGGTGTTGCCTTTGGACAGGCGGTTTTCGTACCAAAGTTGTTGGCCGAGTTTGACCTGTTCTTCGGTAAACGGACGGACTTTTTGCATTTCGGCTGCGTCAGGCAAAGGTTTGAACGTAGCTTGCGCGCGTTCCAACAGGGCTTTGTCTTCGTCAGAAACATTGGCAGAATTTTGAGGGGCTGAAACGGCGGCGGTGCTTGCGGCGGCATCGGCAGCGCTCGCGGCAGAAGCAGCTTGAGGAGTTTCAGTAGTTTGTGCAGTTTTCTCACCGCAGGCGGTCAACGCGGCAGAAACGGCCAAGGCCAGAACGATTTGGTGGAGTTTCAAACGTGGCATAGGAGGTTCCTTTGTTATGCATTTGTTATGTAATGGTTTGCTGGTTGCAGCAGCAGTGTTTGAACTATATTAAGATAAGTTGCTTTTAATTCTTGCTGTAAATCAACCTTTTAATTTTGATAAATTTTGAAAATATAACCGATAGAGAATTTTATGTTATGAAACTTTTTTATTATTTATTTACAGTTAGTTATGATTTCAAGGCCGTCTGAAAAAACCAAAATCCAGACGGCCTTTTAGTTTTTATTGATTACGTTCGTTATTTTCTTTTAAAAAATCTTAATAAATACGGGGTTATTAAAAAATGAAAATAATTTGCGTTATTAAGCATAAAGCGTTATAAATGCGTTAATATGCGTTAATAAATGAACGTTTCACTTTAGAGTTTTTTATGCTGATTGCTTTATTGATTATGCTGCGCGAGGGCATCGAAGCCGCCCTGATCGTCGGTATTGTTGCCAGTTTTTTGAAACAGTCGGGACACAGCGAGCTGATGCCGAAGGTTTGGCTGGGCGTGTTTTTGGCTTCGGTCATGTGTTTGGGTATTGGTTACGGCATTCATTCCGTTACTGGCGAGATTCCGCAAAAAGAACAGGAATTGGTGGTTGGCGTCATCGGCCTGGTGGCCGTGGCGATGTTGACGTACATGATTTTGTGGATGAAGAAGGCCGCGCGTTCGATGAAACAGCATCTTCAGGATTCTGTTCAGTCGGCCTTGAACCGCGGCAGCGGCCAGGGTTGGGCCTTGGTCGGCATGGCGTTTTTGGCTGTGGCGCGCGAAGGTTTGGAGAGCGTGTTTTTCCTGCTTGCCGTGTTCCAGCAAAGCCCGACATGGTCTATGCCGATAGGTGCGGTGTTGGGGCTGTTGGTGGCGGTTGTCATCGGTACGCTGATTTATCAGGGCGGTATGCGCCTGAACTTGGCGAAATTTTTCCGTTGGACGGGCGCGTTTCTGATTGTGGTGGCGGCCGGTCTGCTGGCCGGTTCGTTTCGCGCGCTGCATGAGGCCGGCGTATGGAATGTGATGCAGGACATCGCTTTCGACACATCGAAATATTTGCATGAAGACAGCCCTTTAGGCGTGCTGCTCGGCGGTTTCTTCGGCTATACCGACCATCCGACCGAAGGCGAAGTCCTAATTTGGCTGCTGTATCTGGTTCCCGTCATGATTTGGTTTTTGCGCGGCAGCGCGCCGGCAAAAACGTTAACTAAATTAACTAAATAAGAAGGAAGTAAAATGAAAAAATTCAATCTGACTGCTTTGTCTGTAATGCTGGCTCTGGGTTTGACCGCATGTCAGCCGCCTGAAGCCGAAAAAGCCGCGCCTGCCGCTTCAGGCGCATCCGCTGCCGCCAATGCCGACGGTTCGGTCAATATCGGTGTGAACGATACTGCCTGCGAACCGATGGAATTGACTGTCCCAAGCGGCCAAGTCGTGTTCAACATTAAAAACGACAGCGGCCGCAAGCTGGAATGGGAAATTCTGAAAGGCGTGATGGTGGTGGACGAGCGTGAAAACATCGCCCCGGGTTTATCCGACAAAATGACCGTTACCCTGCTGCCGGGCGAATACGAAATGACTTGCGGCCTGTTGACCAATCCGCGCGGTAAGCTGATTGTTACCGACAGCGGCTTCAAAGACACTGCCAACGAAGCCGATTTGGAAAAACTGGCGCAACCTTTGGCCGACTATAAAGCTTACGTTCAAGGCGAGGTTAAAGAGCTGGTGGCGAAAACCAAAACCTTTACCGAAGCCGTTAAAGCCGGCGACATTGAAAAGGCCAAATCCCTGTTTGCCGCCACCCGCGTCC
>NZ_JBQCWY010000348.1:0-3180 GCF_051956955.1 Neisseria sp. P0021.S005
GCCTTTGACGGCTTCTTTGCCGTGGCCTTCTTGCAAGTCTTCAATAATCAGGCTCATGATGTTCCTTTCGGATGTATGGTGAAAATCGGCTCAAGATTACCATATTGTGCGCAATCGTGAAACAAAGCTGCCCATATGGCCGGCAGCAAAAAGGCCGTCTGAAACGGATTTTCAGACGGCCTTGTTTTATGCTAACCCTTATTTGTTGTCAGGTTGGGATTTGACATCGTGGGAGACGGGCAGCTCAGGCATGGTTCGGGCAGACTCCGGAACATTGCCGGAAAGGGCTTTCAAGAAGGCAACGATGTTTTCAGTGTCTTCCGGAGCCAGGGTTTTACCCAATTGAGCTTTCGCCATGATGTTGACGGCTTTATCCAATTCCCAAACGCTGCCGTTGTGGAAGTATGGATAGGTACGTTCAACGTTTCTCAAGCCGGGAACACGGAAGAAGAATTCGTCTTCGGCTTTTTTGGTTACGTCCGCACGGCCTTTGTCGTGTTTAGGATCGTCGATGTGTTTCCAGTAAGGACCATCCACCAAACCGAATTTTTGGAACATGGTACCGCCCAAGTTGACGCCGTTGTGACAAGCGATACAGCCGTTGTCCATAAATGCGCGTACGCCTTTGCGTTCTTGTTCGCTCAGGGCAGATACGTTGCCTTTCAGGTAGTCGTCCCAACGGGTCGGAGTCAGCAGGGTACGTTCAAACGCGCCCAATGCAGTGGTGATGTTTTTAAAGGAAACCGCGCCGTCTTCAGGGAATGCGGCTTTGAATTTTTCTTGGTATTCAGGGATACCGGCGATTTTGGCGGCGGCATCGGCTTCGGTCGCGTTGGCCATTTCAACCGGGTTGAGCAATGGGCCGCCGGCTTGTTCTTCCACATCGGCGGCACGGCCGTCCCAGAATTGGCTTCCCAACAAGGCGGCATTCAGGGCAGTCGGGGGGTTACGGGCGCCGAATTGGCTTTTGTGGCCCGCGCTGGTCGGCATGTTGTCTACGCCAGCAGTTGCCAAGTTGTGGCAGGAGTTACAGCTGACGGTGTTGCCTTTGGACAGGCGGGTTTCGTACCAAAGTTGTTGGCCGAGTTTGACCTGCTCTTCGGTAAACGGACGGATTTTTTGCATTTCGGCCGCATCAGGCAAAGGTTTGAACACGGTTTGCGCGCGTTCCAACAGGGCTTTGTCTTCGGCAGAAACATCGGCGGAATTTTGAGGGGCCGAAACAGCGGCGGTGCTTGCGGCAGCATCGGCAGCGCTCGCGGCAGAAGCCGCTTGAGGGGTTTCGGTTGTTTGAGCCGTTTTCTCGCCGCAGGCGGTCAGCGCGGCAGAAACGGCCAAAGCCAAAGCGATTTGGTGGAGTTTTAAACGTGGCATAGGAGGGTTCCTTTGTTATGCGTTTGTTATGTCATGGATTGCTGATTGCACCAGCAATATGCCAACTATAAAAGATAAGGCGGTTTTAATTTTTGTTGTAAATCAACCTTTTAAATTTGATAAATTCTGAAAATATCACTGATAGGGAAATTTATACTATGGAACTTTTTTATTATTTATTTACAATTGCTTAGATAAATTAAGGCCGTCTGAAAAAATAAAATTCAGACGGCCTTATTCAGACGGCCTTTTAGTTTTTATTGATTACGTCCGTTATTTTATTTTAAAAAATCTTAATAAATATGGGGTTATTAAAAAATAAAAATAATTTGCGTTATTAAGCATAAAGCGTTATAAATGCGTTAACAAATGAACATTTCACTTTAGAGTTTTTTATGCTGATTGCTTTATTGATTATGCTGCGCGAGGGCATCGAAGCCGCCCTGATCGTCGGCATTGTTGCCAGTTTTTTGAAACAGTCGGGACACAGCGAGCTGATGCCGAAGGTTTGGCTGGGCGTGTTTTTGGCTTCGGTCATGTGTTTGGGTATTGGTTACGGCATTCATTCCGCTACCGGCGAGATTCCGCAAAAAGAACAGGAATTGGTGGTCGGCGCCATCGGCCTGGTGGCTGTGGCGATGCTGACGTACATGATTTTGTGGATGAAGAAGGCCGCGCGTTCGATGAAACAGCATCTTCAGGATTCTGTTCAGTCGGCCTTAAACCGCGGCAGCGGCCAGGGTTGGGCCTTGGTCGGCATGGCGTTTTTGGCTGTGGCGCGCGAAGGTTTGGAGAGTGTGTTTTTCCTGCTGGCCGTGTTCCAGCAAAGCCCGACGTGGTCTATGCCGATAGGCGCGGTGTTGGGTCTGTTGGTGGCGGTTGTCATCGGTACGCTGATTTATCAGGGCGGTATGCGCCTGAACTTGGCGAAGTTTTTCCGTTGGACGGGCGCGTTTTTGATTGTGGTAGCGGCCGGTCTGTTGGCCGGTTCATTTCGCGCGCTGCATGAGGCCGGCGTATGGAATGTGATGCAGGATATTGCTTTCGACACATCGAAATATTTGCATGAAGACAGCCCTTTAGGCGTGCTGCTCGGCGGTTTCTTCGGCTATACCGACCACCCGACCGAAGGCGAAGTCCTGATTTGGCTGCTGTATCTGGTTCCCGTCATGATTTGGTTTTTGCGCGGCAGTGCGCCAGCAAAAACGTTAACTAAATAAGAAGGAAGTAAAATGAAAAAATTCAATCTGACTGCTTTGTCTGTAATGCTGGCTCTGGGTTTGACCGCGTGTCAGCCGCCTGAAGCCGAAAAAGCCGCGCCTGCCGCTTCAGGCGCATCCGCTGCCGCCAATGCCGACGGTTCGGTCAATATCGGTGTGAACGATACTGCCTGCGAACCGATGGAATTGACCGTCCCCAGCGGCCAAGTCGTGTTCAACATTAAAAACGACAGCGGCCGCAAGCTGGAATGGGAAATCCTGAAAGGCGTGATGGTGGTGGACGAGCGTGAAAACATCGCCCCGGGTTTATCCGACAAAATGACCGTTACCCTACTGCCGGGCGAATACGAAATGACTTGCGGCCTGTTGACAAATCCGCGCGGTAAGCTGATTGTTACCGACAGCGGCTTCAAAGACACTGCCAACGAAGCGGATTTGGAAAAACTGTCCCAACCGCTCGCCGACTATAAAGCTTACGTTCAAGGCGAGGTTAAAGAGCTGGTGGCGAAAACCAAAACCTTTACCGAAGCCGTTAAAGCCGGCGACATTGAAAAGGCCAAATCCCTGTTTGCCGCCACCCGCGTCC
>NZ_JBQCWY010000349.1:0-3170 GCF_051956955.1 Neisseria sp. P0021.S005
GCAAAAACGAGGTCTTGTTTGCGGAAACGGTTGGCGTTTTCAATGCCATGTTCTTCTGCCATTTCCAAGAGTTTGGAAATGTGGAGGGTTTGGAGTTCTGAAACGTGCATAGTATTGATATATTTTGAATAGTATCAGAGAGATGGCACAAAGGCCGTCTGAAAGTATGAAATCGTGCCGCAGGATACGGTAGATTTTTGAGAAAGTTGAATTTTAGGCAGTTGGAGGCAGGGTGTCAAATTTTTAAATCGAACACTGAGCCGAGACTATAATCTTACCATGCAATAAGATTATGGCCGGCAACAGCTTGGCAATCGCAACCCTATCGACCAAAATCCGAGTATTTACCCAACTTCAGACGGCCTTTTGCCCGTACCGCATCAGCGTCATGCCGCCGACCGCTGCCGCACAGCCCGCAACCAGCGAAATATGCAGCGGTTCGCCCAAAAACCACGCCGAAGACAGCACACCGAAAATCGGCACGAGCGTAATATACGCCGCCGCGCTGCCTGCACCCAAAGTCTTCACGCCTTCGAAATACCACGCGTAGGCCAATACCGTCGCGCCGATGACCAGCCACGCCAAGGCTGTCCAGCCTCGCCCATCCATTGCCGCTATCGCCTCAAACGGCATTCCGTCCGTCCACAACGCCACCACCGACAACATCAACGCACCAATGAACGACGTTGCCGTCGTTACCGTCAGCACATCTATCCCACGCAAAACCGCGCGACCAATTAAAGTATAAGCCGCCCAACAAACCACGCAACCGAAAATCAGCCACTCTCCTGCCTTGATGCCGCCCGATAACACTGTCAACGGCTGCCCTTGCGTTACCACCATAATGGCACCGCCGACCGCCAGCAGCATACCCGCCAAAATCTTCACATTTAAACGCTCGCCGAAAAACCAAGTTGCCAACAGCAGTGTCAATACCGGATTCACCGCCACGACTACCGCCGCCTTGCCTGCCGGCATAGTCTGCAAACCCAGCATAAAAAACACCGCATAACCGCACACGCCAACAGAAGCGGCTGCCGTCAAACCCAGCCATTGCCGCGCCGACAAAGCCGCCAAAGTCGCGAACCTGCTGCGCGCAAACAACCAGCCCAACAACAAAACCGAAGCCAAGACAAACCGAACCGCCCCGCCCGTCAGCGGCGGCAGCGACTGCCCCAACATCCGCCCCATCGGCCAAGACGCACCCCACAACACCGCCATTCCCAGCAGTTTCAAATGTACAGAATAACGTTCCATCTTATCCCTTTATCGACAAAGGCCGTCTGAAAACCGGATTTCAAGTTTTCAGACGGCCTTCAATATAGCGACTGCAAACAGATTACTTAGGCTGCCAAGAATCTTTCAGCGTCACCGTGCGGTTAAACACCGGCATGTCTTTGCTGTGGTCTTTGCGGTCGGTTACGAAGTAGCCGATGCGTTCAAACTGCCAACGGCTTTCTGCCGGCAGATCTTTTGCGACAGGTTCGGCGTAGGCAGTGATTTCCTTGATGGATTCTGGATTGAGGAAATCGGTAAACGGCAGATAGTTGCCGTCTTCGCCGCGCACGGCATCAGGACGCTCGACGGTAAAGAGGCGGTCGTACAGGCGGACTTTAATTTCGACGGCGTGTTCGGCAGAAACCCAATGAATCACGCCTTTAACTTTGCGGCCTTCGGGATTTTTGCCCAAGGTATCGTGGTCGATGCTGCATTTGAGTTCAACCACATTGCCTGCCTCGTCTTTTACTACTTCATCACACTTAATCACATAGCCGTGGCGCAAACGCACTTCTCCGCCGGGAACCAGGCGTTTGAAGCCTTTGGGCGGATTTTCGGCAAAGTCGTCGGCTTCGATGTAGATGGTTTGTGAAATAGGTACTTCGCGATCGCCCATTTCTTCGTGGTTCGGATGGAACGCGGCACGGCGGCTTTGGGTTTTGCCGGCTTCAAAGTTGGTCAGGGTCACTTTGAGCGGATTCAAAACCGCCATCAGGCGTGGCGCAGAGTTCTCCAACTCTTCACGAATCGCGCCTTCCAACACGCTCATGTCGACGATGTTTTCAGATTTGGAAATACCGGCGCGTTTGGCAAACAGGCGCAGGCCTTCGGGCGTGTAACCGCGGCGGCGCATACCGGAAATGGTCGGCATACGTGGGTCGTCCCAGCCGGAAACGTGGCCGTCTGAAACCAGTTGGTTCAGCTTGCGTTTGGACGTGATGGAATACAGAAGCTCCAAACGGGAAAACTCGTATTGGCGCGGACGTGTGGCGTGCGGCGCAGGAATGTTGTCCAACACCCAGTCGTACAGCGGACGGTGTGCTTCAAATTCGAGTGTACACAAGGAATGCGTGATGCCTTCGATAGCATCGGAAATGCAGTGAGTGTAGTCGTACATCGGATAGATGCACCATTTGTCGCCGGTGTTGTGGTGATGGGCGCGGCGGATACGGTAGATGACGGGGTCGCGCATATTGATATTGCCTGCCGCCATATCGATTTTCAGGCGCAAGGTTTTGCTGCCGTCGGGGAACTCGCCGTTTTTCATGCGTGTGAACAGGTCGAGGTTTTCTTCAATACTGCGGTCGCGGTAAGGGCTGTTTTTGCCTGCTTCGGTCAGCGTACCGCGGTATTCGCGCATTTCTTCGGGCGTCAAATCATCGACATACGCTTTGCCGTCTTTGATTAAACCGACAGCGTAGTCGTAAAGCTGGTCGAAATAGTTGGAAGCGAAACGTGGCTCGCCCGCCCAATGGAAGCCCAACCATTCGACGTCTTCTTTGATGGCATTGACGTATTCGTCGTTTTCTTTTTCAGGGTTGGTGTCGTCGAAACGCAGGTTGCACAAGCCGTCGTAAATATAAGCCAAACCGAAGTTCAAGCAGATGGATTTGGCGTGGCCGATGTGCAAGTAACCGTTCGGCTCAGGCGGGAAGCGGGTTTGGATGGCTGTATGTTTCCCGCTTTTGAGGTCTTCATCGATGATGGTGCGGATAAAGTGGTTGTCCGCGAATTGGTCTTTATTCAACATAATATTTCTTTGATAGGAAAATGATTTTCTGTTTTCAGACGGCCTGAGCATTCAATCAGGCCGTCTGAAAGGAATGGAATGATGGCTCAATTGTACCCGACTTGGCTACTTTGATACAGGGTCGGCAACCTGCCACGCCACG
>NZ_JBQCWY010000350.1:0-3163 GCF_051956955.1 Neisseria sp. P0021.S005
AAAGCGGCATCGGACGGATTACCCGCTTTGACGCATCCGACATCAACAGCCAAATCGCCGGCGAAGTGCGCGATTTCGACATCGGCCAATACATCAGCGCGAAAGAAGCGCGCCGTATGGACGTGTTTATCCACTACGGTATCGCCGCCGCCCTGCAAGCCATCAACGATTCAGGCTTGGATGATTTGGAAACCCTCGACAAAGACCGCGTCGGTGTCAACATTGGCTCCGGTATCGGCGGCCTGCCGAGCATCGAAGCGACCGGCAAAGCCGTTATCGAAGGCGGCGCGCGCAAAATCAATCCTTTCTTTATCCCAGGCTCGCTGATTAACCTGATTTCCGGCCACGTAACCATTCTCAAAGGCTACCGCGGCCCGAGCTACGGCATGGTTTCCGCCTGTACAACCGGTGCACACTCCATCGGCGACTCTGCACGACTGATTAAATACGGCGACGCAGACGTGATGATTGCCGGTGGCGCAGAAGGTGCGATCAGCACTTTGGGCGTTGGCGGTTTTGCCGCCATGAAGGCACTTTCCACTCGCAACGACGACCCTGCTACCGCTTCCCGTCCGTGGGACAAAGGCCGTGATGGTTTCGTTATCGGCGAAGGCGCTGGCGTGCTGGTGTTGGAAGAATTGGAACACGCGAAAAAACGCGGCGCGAAAATTTACGCTGAAATCGTCGGCTTCGGCATGAGCTCCGATGCCTACCACATTACCGCGCCTAACGAAGAAGGCCCTGCATTGGCTGTTACCCGCGCGCTGAAAGATGCCGGCCTGAATCCTGAAGACGTTGATTACGTCAACGCACACGGTACATCGACTCCTTTGGGCGATGCCAATGAAACCAAAGCCATCAAACGCGCTTTGGGCGATCATGCGCGCAAAGTCATCGTTAACTCCACCAAATCCATGACCGGCCACTTGCTTGGCGCGGCTGGCGGCGTGGAAGCGTTGTACAGTGTATTGGCAGTACACGAGCAAAAATCTCCGCCGACCATCAATATCTTTGAACAAGACGTTGAAGCCGGTTGCGATTTGGACTACTGTGCCAACGAAGCGCGTGACGCGAAAATCGACGTTGCCATCTCCAATTCCTTTGGCTTTGGCGGTACCAACGGCACATTGGTATTTAAACGCTTCAAAGACTGATAGAAGGTTTTAAGTAGATTGAAAAGGCCATCTGAAACTAGGTTTCAGACGGCCTTTTTTATTTTAAAATACAAATATTCTTGATAATCTGTATCATTTATATAAAAATATCGACTCCTATCAATATCGCCCGGATTTTATCGGGTAATCAACCCAATTACATTTTTATCAGGAGTCTGCAATGAAAACCATCCGTATTCTGGCATTGGCCGCCGCACTGACCGCTATACCTACATTTGCATCTGATTTCGGCCATGAACAGGCATTGACCATAGACGGCAAGCCTGCCCATTTGGCAGAAACTTCAGCCCGTATTTTGGCAAACGAAACCCTGACTGCGCCGCAACTGGTCGAAGACATTACCGATGGATTCGGTTCGAAAAAAATTCCAGGTTATAAATTGATGATTATGGGCCGCACTTATTCGGTGGCGGCAGAAACCAAACCGCCGAAAGAGGGCCAAACTCAGTGGCGGGACAATACGTTCATTCATCGCGGCGTAAAACTGTTTGTCGGTATTCCGGTCAAAAACGGCAAGATGGATTTGGTGTCTGCCAAATTGATTAATATCGGCGTGGTTGACGATAACGGTGGTGCCGCGCCTCATGATGAGGGTGAAAAAATCCGTCCGGTCGGCAAACAGCTGATGTCTCCCGATACCAAAGTGGAAAATGCGAAACTCAATATTGCCAAACTGACGTTGCCAAATATGAAATTAGGCGAAACCAGTGGCGGTGGTGTGAAATTGGAAGCATCGGCAACATTGGACGGTAAGCCGATACAGACCAAAATCGACAGCACTTTCTCCCGCTTCTATTCCGCTAAACCAGCCGCTACACGGCCGTTTATGGCAGATGCACGGTTTGTGAAATAATCGTAAAGGCCGTCTGAAACCCAGTTTCAGACGGCCTTTTATTTATCAAACCGATTCAATACCGCATCATTTTGCTGTCCACCTGCATTGCCCAAGCATCAATACCGCCTTGCAGGTTGTAAAGGTTTTCAAATCCGGCATCTTCTAGATACATTGCCGTGTGCAGGCTGCGGATGCCGTGGTGGCAGTAAACGACGATGGGTAAATCGTCGTCGGGCAGCTCGTTTTGGCGCAGGGGGATGAGGTTCATCGGGATGTGAATGGCAGCGGGCAGGGTGCAGATGGCGCGTTCTTCATCGGTGCGGACATCGAGCAGATGAAATGCGCGGCCTTCGTCCTGCCATTGTTTCAATTCGGTGGGCGAGAGTTGGATAATGTCGGTCATAGGGTCGGGTATAAAAGTATGAGGCCGTCTGAATTTTCAGACGGCCTGTTGTTTAAAAATCGAAATCGCCGAACGGATTGGCCGATTTGTCTTCCAAGTGTGCCACGACGGTGTCGAACAACACCTTTTCGGAAAATTCATTGCCGTTGCGCGTCAGCAAAAGCGCGCATTGCACCGGTTTGCGACCGACAATGACCACCATACGGCCGCCGTCTTTCAGTTGCTCTTTCAGAATTTCAGGTACGCTGTCTACTGCGCCGCCCACATAAATCGCATCGAAAGGCGCGCCTTTCGATGCTTCGGTCAGGCCGTTGTTTTGCACATAATCGACGTTGGTAAAGCCCAATTCGTCCAAAACTTTTTTGGCGCGTTGCTGCTGCTCGGCGTCGATGTCGTCGGTCACGACTTTGCCGGCTAGTTTGGACAGCAGGGCGGTTGCATAGCCTGAGCCTGTACCGATTTCTAAGACAGTTTCGTCTTTTTTCAGTTTCAAACCTTGAGCTAGGCGGGCAACGACTTTGGGTTCCAACATTTTATGGCCGTTGGCCAGCGGCAGCTCCATATCCGCATAGGCCAAACCTTGAAAAGCCTCGCCGACAAAATGTTCGCGCCCGATCTCCTCCAAAGCATCCAAAATGTCGAAGTCCAAGACATCCCACGGACGAATCTGCTGTTCAACCATATTGAAACGCGCTTTTTCAAAGTCCATATTTGTGCTCCGTTCAATTCTTAATTTTATCGAAGCATACA
>NZ_JBQCWY010000351.1:0-3163 GCF_051956955.1 Neisseria sp. P0021.S005
AACGGTAATTTCTTTAATCAGACGGGTGAAGATTTTGCCGCGTTTGGCATCTTGTCGGGCTTTTTTGTGTTGGATATTTGCCCACTTACTATGGCCTGCCATGTTGATTCCTTTCGTTTTTTCACGCTCTGAGGCGGAATTTGCTTCATTTGTAAGGCGTGCATTTTATCATAAGTTAGCTTTAGCCAAAATATTCAGACGGCCCAAACATTTGCAAAAACAGGCCGTCTGAAAACAAAGAAACCTTTTTTAAAATAAAGAAGCACATTTGCGGCAAACCTTTGTCAGTTTTCCGTTTTAATTCACGAAGGTTTACGGTATGATGACAAAATCGGTCAGGATTGTTAACAACTTAAACCGGTATTAAACGGCAAAACGGCCTGCTCGCCCTTGTTGCCAACCGCGAAAATGAACGGGAGTAGTTGCCCGTATCATTTTCTTTTTATTTGTTTTTCTTAAAGGTTATATTATGGAAGAAATATTGTCTGCTCTGGTGGGTGCAGTCAATCTGGTTCTTTGGGACTACCTGCTGATTTATGCCTTAATCGGCATCGGCCTGTTTTTTACCCTGTACTTGGGCGCGCCGCAAATTACCAAATTAGGAACAGGTTTCAAATCCGTTTTCGGCGGCTTGTTCAGTAAAAAAGACAAAGACCACGAAGGCAAATCCCTGTCTCAATTTCAAGCGCTTGCCGTAGCGATTTCCGCGCAAATCGGTACCGGTAACGTGGCCGGTGTCGCCACTGCGATTACCGCCGGCGGCCCGGGTGCCATTTTTTGGATGTGGCTGTCTGCCATTTTGGGCATGTCTACCATTTTTGCAGAAGCCGTTTTAGCGCAAAAATACCGCGTGGTCAGCCACGGCAAATACATCGGCGGCCCAGCGTTTTACATTACGCACGGCCTGACCCCGAAAATCGGCCGGGGCGCGGCGCGTTTCCTGTCCGGCTTTTTCTCCATCGCCTTGATTATCGCGCTGGGTTTCATCGGCAACGCGACACAATCCAACTCCATCGCCTCGGCTATGAATTTAGCTTTTAATATTCCGCCGATGGCAGTCGGTATTGCGGTGGCCGTACTCGCCGGCCTGATTATCATCGGCGGCATCAACCGCATTGCCGGTATCGCGCAATTTGTCGTACCGTTTATGGCGGTGATTTACATCTTGTGTGCCGTGATTATTTTGTTCAAATTCTCCGACCACATTATTCCGATGTTCAGCCATATTTTTGTTGCCGCCTTTAATCCTGAAGCGGTATTGGGCGGTGCGGCCGGTATCGGTATGCGCGAGGCCGTCCGTTTCGGCGTGGCACGCGGCCTGTTTTCTAACGAAGCCGGTATGGGTTCGACCCCGCACGCTCATGCAACCGCCAACGTCAAACATCCCGTGCAACAAGGTATGGCCGCGTTTATCGGTATCTTTATCGATACGCTGATGGTCTGCACGGCAACTGCGCTGATTATCCTGCTGACCGACGCCAACCTCTCCGGCGAAACCGGCGCTGCGGTTACCCAACTGGCTTTTAACAAGGCCTTTCCGGGTTTCGGTTCTCAACTGCTCGCCGTCTGTCTGACCTTCTTCGCCTTTACCACCATCATCGGCTGGTACTACTTCGGCGAATCCAATATCCGCTTCCTGTTCCGCGGCAAACACTTGGGCATCTACCGCGCACTGGTTTTGGTGGCCATCGTATTGGGTACATTGGGCAAAGTGGATTTGGTTTGGAGCATGTCCGATATGTTCAACGGCTTTATGGTCTTGCCGAACTTAATCGCCCTCTTCCTGCTGCGTAAGGAAATCCGTGCGGTTTACGACGATTATCTGGCGCAAACCAAAGCAGGCAAAGAGCTGACCTACAACTACGAATTCCACGAATTCCACGACAAAAACCCTGATTAACGACAAACAAAAACCTCTCAGTCAAACTGAGAGGTTTTTTATTTCAGGCCGTCTGAATCTACAACACATAAAAATAAATGCTGATAAATTGCGTCAAACTACCTGCCAAGACAAACAAGTGCCAAATACCGTGGCCGTGGCGGATTTTAGTATCATTGATAAACCAATAAATCCCCGCGCTATACAACACGCCGCCCAACACCAGCCAAAATAATCCGCCCGCTGAAAGCGATTTTATCAGCGGCCACACCGCCACCACAATCAGCCATCCCATTAACACATAAATCACCATCGACAGCAGCCGCTTCTCGCTTTTGCGCCCGATCGTCAGCTCCTGAACAATGCCCAGCAAAGCCAGCCCCCACGACACGCCGAAAAGCGACCAGCCCCAGCTGCCCTGCAGGGTAATCAGCGTAAACGGCGTATAACTGCCTGCAATCAAAAGATAAATCATGCAATGATCGACCTTTTGCAAAATCGCCTTGGCCTTCGGCTGCGGAATACTGTGGTATAAGGTTGAACCCAAATACAGAAGCAGCAGGCAGATTCCGTAAGTCAGTGCACCGGCAATCCGATAGCCGTCCGCCGATTCCACCGCTTTCACCAGCATCAGCACCAAGGCCGCCACTGCCAATAAGAAACCGGCCAAATGGCTGTACGCATTAAATCTCTCGCCGTGATACATAAACCATTCTCATTTCTAAAAAACCAAAGTGTACGCGAAGACAGGCGCTTCGTCAGAGAAATCGGGTTAAAAATAAGTTAAAGCGCAAAGGCCGTCTGAAAACACACTTGGGCAATATAACAAAAACATCTTTGCAACAAACAAACCATTCTTTCCCTTTTTCAGACGGCCTCACTAAAGTATCGGCTATCGCCAAGATTGCAAAGAGAGAAAAAATGTCCATCCAAAACCACCACCTCGACTGGCTCGAAGCCGAATCCATCTACATCATCCGCGAAGTGATTGCCAACGCCCAAAACCCGGCCCTGCTGTTTTCCGGCGGCAAAGACTCCGTCGTCTTGCTGGCGCTTGCCGTCAAAGCCTTCCAAATCGAAGGCCGCCCGCTGAAACTGCCGTTCAAACTCCTGCACGTCGATACCGGCCACAATTACCCCGAAGTCATCCAGTTCCGCGACGACACGGTCGCACGCACCGGCGTACAACTTGTGATCGGCAGCGTAGAAGAGTCCATCCGCAAAGGCAGCGTCGTCTTGCGCCGCGAAACCGATTCACGCAACGCTGCCCAAGCCGTTACACTG
>NZ_JBQCWY010000352.1:0-3161 GCF_051956955.1 Neisseria sp. P0021.S005
CCTTATTATTTTTATTTAACAGAATTTAACACTGTGAAGACTGAACTATTGTATAATTCGCCTGTCTGAGTAACACTTGCTTCGAAAGAAGTGAGTAAGTGAGTAAGACGTTTTCCCCGTAATGTGTTTGGCCATCTATACTTTCCCCTTAGTATAGATGGTTTTTTTTTATCTAAAATTTGGCAACCAAACGAATGTACTTTCAGACGGCCTTTCTCATCTAAAGAAGCCATCATTGCTAGACCTCATCTCCCACTCATTAACTTGCCATTACTCCTTTTCTCTTTCTCGTCTCTTCCGCATCAATCTGTGCCATTCCCATTTCAGGCAAATCGTTTTATAGAAAGAAAACCTATCGGCGACTATCCAAGCTAAGGTTACAGGATGTTATTAGACAGCCTTAGATAAATACCATCTTTGTTGCCGACATACTCTTGAAAGCACACTTTGGTGCTATCCAATATCCTCACAACAACCCTTTCCCATATCCCACTTTTCAGACGGCCTTTATCGTTACGGCTCTTTCAATCATTCATATCGCTTCAGCCAAATTCTCTGTTTTCAGGTTTCAATACCAATCAAACCAGATAAATCCACTAAAAATTCTTCATTACATGGTTTTTTTAACCAATTTTCTTTTCAGACTTTAGTCAAGATTCGTTAAATCTTTGCGGTAAAATGTTGTCTTTGTTTTTATGCATCTGAGTATTTATGTCTTCCAATCAACCCCGTCAAACCTGGTCCAACCGTTTGACTTACATCCTTACCGTTGCCGGCGCGACTGTCGGCTTTGGCGCAACATGGCGTTTCCCGTATTTGGTTGGTGAAAACGGCGGCGGCGCGTATGTGTTTTTGTTCTGTATCGCCATGCTGGTCATCGGTATTCCAATGATTTTGGTGGAAAATGTCATCGGTCGCCGCAAAGGCGTGAACGCGCTGGATGCGTTTGGCGGCACAATGAATGGCAAACCCGTTGCCAAAGTTTGGAAATTGGTCGGTTGGATGGGCCTGCTCGGCGCATTCGGCATCATGGCCTATTACATGGTGCTCGGCGGCTGGGTTATCAGCTACATCGTCAATATCATCGGCGGTAATTTGGACATTTCCAGCCCTGTTTCCGGCGAAGTCACCAAAAGCTTCTTTACCGAACACATCGAAAACAGCCCTTGGGAAATTGCTTTCTACACCTTCCTATTTGTGGTTGTGAACCAATGGATCTTGGTCAAAGGCGTGATCGGCGGTATTGAAAAAGCGGCAAAATACCTGATGCCTTTGCTGTTTTTATTCCTGATTGCCATGGTTGTGCGCAACGTTACCCTACCGGGCGCAATGGAAGGCATTACCTTCTATCTGAAACCTGACTTCAGCAAAATTACTGCCGAACTGTTCGTCTTCGTTTTAGGACAAGTGTTCTTCGCCTTGAGCTTGGGTTTCGGCGTGATGATTACATTATCCAGCTATCTGGATAAAAATGAAGATCTGGTTCAGACGGCCGTAATTACCGCGATTACCAACACTTTGATTGCCGTGTTGGCCGGCTTTATGATTTTCCCTTCCCTCTTCAGCTTTGGCGTTGCCCCTAACTCCGGCCCGACGTTGGTGTTCCAAAGCCTGCCGATCGTGTTCTCCAATATGTGGGCAGGCCCCGTGTTTGCAGTAATTTTCTTCTCACTGCTTCTGATTGCCGCGCTGACCACTTCTCTGACCATTTATGAAGTGTTGATTACAACTATTCAGGAGAAAACCAAAATCCGCCGCGCAGCCGCGATTACCATCGTACTGGCAGGGATTTTTATCTTCGGCAATATCCCGTCCATCTTGAGCTACGGCCCATGGAAAGATATTTCCGTGTTTGGTAAAAACATTTTTGACGCCTTTGACTATATCAGCGGCAACATCCTGTTTATGCTGACCGCACTTGGCTCTGCCTTATTTGTTGGCTTCGTGATGAAAGATGAAGCGAAGGACGAATTGCTCTACAAAGGCAACCATACCACCGTCAATATCTGGTTTGCCTATGTGAAATACCTCGTGCCGTTGGTGATTCTGCTGATTTTCATCAGCAACCTGTTCTGATAAACAAACATATAAAAAGGCCGTCTGAAATGTTCAGACGGCCTTTGTTTTGACTATGCTTTATTCAGCCCAGTTTTTCTTCTTACTGGTTTTACCGATACCAGGGTTGAAGCTGTTGGTCGGATCAAGTTTTTTATAGAACTGTTTCAGCGCAGGCTTGGCTTCATACAGATGACCGACATTGTGTTCGGCAGGATATTGCGCACCACGTTGGTCAAGCAGATGGAGCATTTCATGTTCCAAGGCCATGCAGTCGTTGCCTTTTTTAATGATGTAGTCCTGATGGAACACATGACACATAAAATGTCCGTAATACAATTTATGGATGATTTTATTGTCGATTTCCGGCGGCAGTGTTTCAAACCAATCACGGTCATCACGGCGCAAGGCAATATCGAGCGCAACTAAATCTTCTACCTCATCATCATGCACGGCACGATAGCGGATCGCGGCAGAAGCCACGGCGAAACGATGCAACATGGCCGCCTGCGTTTCTTCGGCATTACATTCAAAGAATGCGCCACCATGAGTTGCAAAATATTCCTTCAAGAAAGCACGCGCCTCTTCTACGCCCTCGCCACCCATTTTTAAAATCAGGTGATGTTCATATTTATCCCGATAGTTGCGCATAGACTTCGGCAAGTGATCGGGCAAAATCTTACTGATCAGTTGCATGAATTTATCAGAGAAGTGTTTTGGTAAGAAACTTATCTTTTTGCTGAATCTATCCACACGGGCTTTCAGATCAAACAGTTTCGGAAGTTGGTGGGTACCGAACGTCTTGATGATATAAAAAGTATCTTTACCATAAACGGCAGCAATATCAAAAGCATGACGATGGATATACTCACCGGAAATAGGCAGGTTTTTAAACTCGCTCAAAGCGGCACGACGAATATCGGTCAGCTCATTAATATCATTGGTGCCGATATAGAAGACGGCAGTCTGTTTTTCTTGCGGGAACGTATCCAAGCGTACGGCAAACACCATCAGCTTGCCCGCGCAACCTGATGCTTCGTAGTGACGCGCAGGGTCGGCATTAAAACGGGCGGCAGTCGGTTCATTCACTTGGCGGACATGATCGC
>NZ_JBQCWY010000353.1:0-3160 GCF_051956955.1 Neisseria sp. P0021.S005
CCTTCACACCGCGCGACCAAAAAGCAGTCAAAGCCGCTGCCGAAACCTTCCGCAGCAACCCAAATATCAAAGTTGCTGAAGCGATTGCCGAACTCGGCGTCGGCGAAGCCCTCGTTTCCTTCCTTGATGAAAAAGGTATGCCCGAGCCGGTAGAGCGCGCCCTTATTCTGCCGCCGCAATCTTCCTTAACCCCGCTTGCCGCAGAAGAGCGCAACCGCTTGTTCCAAAACGATGATTTGTATCCAACCTATAAAGACATGTTGGACAACTACTCCGCTTTTGAAGCATTGGCCGAAGCAGACAGCCAGGCTGCCGCTGAAAAAGAAGCCGCAAATGCCGCCAAAGAGCAGGAAAAAGCACAAAAAGCTGCAGAAAAAGAGGCTGCCAATGCCGATCCCGGCATCCTTGGCGGACTGATCGGCGGTTTGAGCGGCGGACGCAAAAAATCCGGCCAAGGTTTGGGCTACAACGTTGCCGACGCCATCGGCAGCCAAATCAACCGCCAAGTAACCAACGCCATTTCACGCAGCGTAATGGGCATTATTAAAAATATGTTCAAATAATCAGCCTGCAAACATAAAAGGCCGTCTGAAAATCAATTTCAGACGGCCTTTTATATTCATCAATCCAATCAGTTTTTCATCGATTGAACCGGAGCCGGGATTCTGCCGCCTCGGTTGACAAATACTTCGCACGAACCTTCTTTAACCGGCATTACAGGCGCGTAGCCCAACAAGCCGCCGAACTCGACGCTGTCGCCGACGGTTTTACCGGTTACCGGAATAATGCGCACGGCAGTGGTTTTGCTGTTGATCATGCCGATGGCGGCCTCGTCGGCGATGATGCCGGAAATGGTATGCGCAGGCGTATCGCCGGGGACGGCAATCATGTCCAAACCAACGGAGCAGACGGCTGTCATAGCTTCGAGTTTGTCCAGTGTCAGCACACCGGCTTCAGCAGCGGCAATCATGCCCTCATCTTCTGAAACAGGGATAAATGCGCCGCTCAAACCGCCGACCGCGCTGGAAGCCATCATGCCGCCTTTTTTCACGGCATCATTCAGCAAGGCCAAAGCTGCTGTCGTGCCGTGCGTACCGCAGACGCTCAAGCCCATTTCTTCAAGAATGCGCGCCACCGAGTCGCCGACAGCAGGGGTTGGTGCTAACGACAAGTCGAGGATACCAAACGGGATATTCAGCATTTTTGAGGCTTCGCGGCCGATGAGTTCGCCCACGCGGGTAATTTTGAAAGCGGTTTTCTTCACAACTTCCGCAACTTTGGTCAATGTCGTTGCATCTGAATTTTCCAACGCGGCTTTTACAACACCCGGGCCGGATACGCCGACATTGATAACGGCATCCGCTTCGCCCGAACCGTGAAACGCGCCCGCCATAAACGGATTATCTTCTACTGCATTACAGAACACGACAATTTTGGCGCAGCCGAAACCTTCGGGCGTGATTTCAGCCGTGCGTTTGATGGTTTCGCCTGCCAGCTTGACCGCATCCATATTGATACCGGCACGCGTGCTGCCGATATTAATGGAGCTGCACACGATATCGGTGGTTTTCATGGCTTCGGGAATGGAACGGATCAGCACTTCGTCCGAAGGCGACATACCTTTTTGCACCAGCGCAGAAAAGCCGCCGATAAACGACACGCCAATAGCTTTGGCTGCCTTATCCAAAGTTTGCGCCACGCTGACATAGGAGTCGGCATGGGTGGCCGCGGCGATTTGGGCAATCGGCGTAACGGAAATGCGCTGATTCACAATCGGTACGCCGTATTTGGCAGACAGATATTTTGCCGTTGCCACCAAGTCTTTGCCGATGGTGGTGATTTTGTTGTAAATATTTTGGTTCAACACATTGATATCGCTGCTGATGCAGTCGTGCAAATCAATGCCGATGGTAATGGTGCGCACGTCAAAATTCTGGTCGGCAACCATTTTGACGGTTTCAAGTATCTCATTACTGTGGAAGTTATTCATGGGGTTCGGCCTTTCTTGCAGGTCGTCTGAAAAATATTTTCAGACGACCTTCGATTAGACTTTAAGCTTGACATACATATGCTCTTGCGTGCCTTCAGCAGTTTTTCGCATTTCGTAATCAAACACATCAGAATATTTTTTTACTAAATCGGTAAATTTCTTACACCCGTAATTACGTGGGTCAAAATCTACCTGCAAGCGTTTCCAAGTGGCACCGAATGCAGTCATAGCCATCCATTCACTTTCCGCATGTTCGAAAATTTTATGTATAGTCTCTAATGGTAATTTGTTCTCAAGTTGTTCGGCAATTTTCGGTTGAGCTTGAGCATTTTCGGGAGAGGCTGTTTGAATCTGTTTCTCTGTTGGTTTCTGTGGTTTATCAGTTACTGTTTCTTTTTGTGTGGGTTCAGGCATCAAGTTTTCTACATAGATAAATTGGCTGCACGCATTACGGAAAGCTTCAGGCGTTTGCTTTTTGCCAAAACCGTAAACTGTTACACCTTGTTCTTTCAACCGAATAGCTAATGCAGTAAAGTCACTATCACTAGATACCAAACAAAAACCATCAAAACGGCCAGTATAAAGTAAATCCATCGCATCAATAATCATAAAACCGTCAGTGGCATTTTTACCTGTGGTGTAAGCGAATTGCTGCATAGGTTTGATAGCATGCTCATTAATGACGGCTTTCCATTTGCCGTTGTCACCAACAAAGTTGCCATAGATGCGTTTTGCCATTGCTTCACCGAATTTAGTTGTTTCTTCTAAAATCGCATCAATGGTTTGCGCTGACGCATTATCAGCATCAATTAAAACTGCCAACCGTGCAGATTTCTCTTCTACATTAAAACTAATTTTATTTTTTGACATAATTTTAGAGTTCCTAAAATCAAATACGGTGCATGGCTTGGAAAATTTCTTCGTTTTGCATACGGATATCAAGCGCGAGTTTTTTGCTTTCTTCCGCAAACAAATCCAAAACCTCTTGACGCGATTTGGTGCATTTTGAAGTGTCCACCAAAATAATCATGGTAAAAAAATCGTCCATCAGCTGTTGGCTGATGTTGAGAATATTGATTTGGTTTTCCGCTAAAATTTTGGAAACGTCGTACACAATGCCCACACGGTCTTTACCGATGACGGTGATGACTGAATTGTTCATAACGCTGT
>NZ_JBQCWY010000354.1:0-3155 GCF_051956955.1 Neisseria sp. P0021.S005
AATCCAAAGCCAGTTCACACAAATAAAAACTGCGTGCCTGGTCTGTTACGGCATTGCCTGACATATTGGGTGCCATATCACAGATTACAAGGTCTAACGGACGATTATCCAATAAGGCTTCAAACTGCTCCAAAACAGCATCTTCCCTAAAGTCGCCCTGAATAAACGACACGCCTTCAATAGCATCCATCGGCAAAATATCCAAAGCAAACACTGCTCCTGTTTTACCGACCAGCTTGGCCGCAACCTGTGACCAACTTCCCGGCGCGCTGCCCAAATCCGCCAAAACCGTACCTGGCTTGATTAATTTGTCTTTTTGATTGATTTCCAATAATTTATAAGCTGCTCTGGCACGATATCCGTCCTTTTGTGCCATATGGACATAATGATCGTTGACGTGCTCATGCAGCCATGCTTTTGAAGATTTTGAGCGTACAGCCATCTTGATTTGAAATGCTTAAGTTAAAATCAGCATTGTACGTTATTTCCCCCGTAAATGTTCTAAATCGCGTACAATATAGCCATTATTCTTTTGAATTGGATACTTATTAATATGAACGACAACAAATTAAGCACCAAAGAAATTTTGGCCTTGAAAGCCCAAGCACACCACCTCCACCCTGTCGTAATGGTTGGCCAACAAGGCTTGACCGACTCGGTCATCAAAGAAACCGATGCCGCATTGACAGCACACGAATTGATTAAAGTCCGTGTTTTTGGCGATGATCGTGCTGAACGTATTGAAATTTGCAATGCCCTGTGTGAAACACTGGGGGCTCAACTGGTGCAACATATTGGCAAATTACTTGTTTTATGGCGTAAAAAACCGGACGACGAATAATTTAAACTGAATAAACAGCAGAAGTATTTTCTCAACCCACTTTAATCATATCCTTCTGTTGTATTTATGCAGTACGAAATGATTTATTCCATTATTCTAAGCATAAAAATACAAATACGGTTGTCTGTTTTTGTAAATAACCTCAAAATTACAAAATCATAACGGCCGCACTCTGTCGGCCGATTATTTTATTCTTAATCCTTCGCAAAATATAAAAGCAAACCGATGAATGCTCAACAATATGAAGAATCTTTTCTTATAGCAGAAAAATTGATCACTCAAGACCCTCCTGACTTTGCACGAGCCATCCCATTGCTCTGCGAGGCAGCAGAAGCCGGGCATGTTGAGGCCGCATTTCAGCTAGCAGGATACCTGATTGAACACCACGAAAATGCTCAAGATTTAGCAATTGCAGTTGAATATTTAAAGCAAGCTGCAAGAGGTGGTCATCCATACGCCCGCTATAATCTTCTCCAGTTACAAGAAAATAATGGAATAGAAATAGAAAAACTCATTGCAGCCTATCAAGAGCTTGCTGAAGAAGGATTAGCCCCAGCACAACTACGCCTCATGCGTTTATATGCAGATAATGGCAATGACCAAGAAGCAGTCAAATGGGCATTGAAAGCTGCCGAACAGCAAAATCCTCAGGCGCAATACTTCTTAGCCCAACATTACCAATATTCCAGCTCTTCTGATTTGGAATATTCCCATAAACTTTATCAGCAATCCGCTGCACAGGGATTTATTGCAGCACACTGGCAACTCGGTCTCCAATACAAATTGGGGCAAGGTGTCGCACAAAATCCTGAAAAAGCAATCGAACATTTACGTATTGCCGCCGATTACGACATTGTTCCAGCGCAAACTTCTCTTGCGGAACTCTTAGCCGCATCAAATCCTGCTGAAGCATTGGAATGGTTTGAAAAAGCTGCCGCACAAGGTGACAGCAATGCGAATGTAGCACTTGCCGAAATCTATCTGCTAGGCAAAAACACCGAACGAGACCCTCAGAAGGCCTATCAGCACGCTAAATTTGCTGCTGATCAAAATGATCCGGAAGGTTTGCGCCTTTTAGGTGATATCTATCGCTACGGATTGGGACGAGCAGTTGATGCTGACACCGCACGCCAATATTATCAACGCTCGGCTGATTTAGGTAATCTTGCCGCTTACCAAAAACTTCTGTCTGACAGCGCATTGAATAACCAGCAAAACTATGAGCTAACCAAAGAAATCGCCCTCCAACGTCAGGAAGCCGAGCGTCTGTACAAGCTGGCATTTGCAGCGCACTATGGCTTAAAACGCAAACAGAATTACGCTGAAGCACTGGAGTTATACCATCAGTCCGCAGAACGTGGACACAGTAAATCCCAAACCAATCTAGGTATGATGTATTACTGCGGACAAGGCGTACCTGTCGACTACGCCCAAGCTGCAAAATGGTTTGAAGCAGCGGCCAAACAAAGAGACACGATGGCTCAATATAATCTTGCCTGCCTGTATTATCACGGCATGGGTGTAAAAAAAGACATCAACAATGCTTGCTTCTGGTTGCAAGAAGCCATCCAACATGGACATGAACAGCAAGACGTTCTCAAAGAGCTTCTGACTCAATGGAAGCAATTCTCTCAAAAAGGCTCTACTGATAATTAGAGGCCGTCTGAAATTCTAACTTCCTACATAAATGACATGTCAGCGCTAAAGTAGCCTGTACATGTCATTTTTTTCATTTACCCTTCCTCAACAATCGCCATCTTCAAATCCCATTTCTCCTTAATCTCTTTAGAGTCTTCAGACGGCCTATTCTCTTTGTAAAAAACCAGATAATCTAAATTTAATTTTCTATTTACAACAAAATTTGAAAAATATTTTTCGTATTCGAATAAACTTTCTCAAATATCTGATGCTTTTTTACTGTATCCACTCAATATCTCGATTTAAAAACAAGCTACATAACTCTTTTAAAAAATCTTAATTTCAACCTCTAAATCCTATCAATATCTACAGCACAATTTGCCAGTTTGCCCAATTACTGATAGCATTTGCAGGTTAGCTGGTTTGTAAAAAGTTCAATTCTTTCTGATTTTTTATCAACGGTTATAACGTATTGAAAATATTTCAGTAATTAAAACTTTTTTCGAATTTGACTCTAGGAATTTTCGTTTTTAACTCACATTTGTTGATAAACGAAAATATCGGAGTAATACTCCGTCATTGAAAAACACTCAACACAAGGATAGATATTATGTCCACCCAATTACACGATGTTGACCCAATTGAAACCAAAGAATGGTTAGACGCGTTAAGCTCT
>NZ_JBQCWY010000355.1:0-3153 GCF_051956955.1 Neisseria sp. P0021.S005
GCCAGTTCCATGTATTTTTCGTCAATCAGGACGGATACTTTGATTTCGGAAGTTGAAATCATTTGGATGTTGATGCCTTCTTCTGCGAGGGTGCGGAAGATTTTGGCGGCTACGCCGACGTGTGAACGCATGCCCAAGCCGACTGCGGAGACTTTGCATACGGTGTCGTCGCCGTCGATGTAGGCGGCGCCGATGCTGTCTTGGCGTTGTTGCAGGAGTTCGATGGTTTGTTTGTAGTCTCCGCGTGGAACGGTGAAGGAGAAGTCTGTTGTGCCTTCGCTGCCAACATTTTGGATGATCATGTCGACTTCGATGTTGGCATCGGCAACTGCGCCGAGGATTTGGTAGGCAACGCCGGGTTTGTCAGGTACGCCGCGTACGTTGATGCGTGCTTGGTTTTTGTCGAATGCGATACCGGTTACGGCTGCTCTTTCCATGTTGTCGTCCTCTTCAAAGGTAATCAGGGTGCCGTTGCCGCCATCTTGCAGGCTGCTGAGTACGCGCAGGCGCACTTTGTATTTTCCGGCGAATTCTACGGAGCGGATTTGTAAAACTTTTGAGCCGAGGCTGGCCAATTCGATCATTTCTTCGAATGTGATCGTGTCCATGCGGCGTGCTTCGGGTACGACGCGCGGGTCGGTGGTGTAAACGCCGTCTACGTCGGTATAAATTTGGCATTCGTCGGCTTTGAGGGCTGCGGCGATGGCAACGGCGGAGGTATCCGAACCGCCACGGCCGAGGGTTGAGATATTGCCTTCGCTGCTGATGCCTTGGAAACCGGCTACGATAACGACTTTACCGGCAGCCAAATCGGCACGCATTCTTTCGTCGTCGATGTTTTCGATGCGGGCTTTGGTGTGGGAAGTGTCGGTTTGGAGGGCGACTTGCCAGCCGGTGTAGCTCTTGGCGTCAACGCCGATGTCTTTCAGGGCCATGGCCAGCAGGCCGATGGTCACTTGTTCGCCGGTAGCGAGAACGACGTCGAGTTCGCGCGGATCGGGATGCTCTTGCATTTCGTGCGCCAGTGCGACCAGTCGGTTGGTTTCGCCGCTCATGGCGGATACGACGACTACGATGTCGTGTCCTTCGGCGCGGGCTTTGGCGACACGTTTGGCTACGTTTTTGATGCGTTCGGGCGAGCCTACTGATGTGCCGCCGTATTTATGTACGATTAACGCCATGTTTCGTGCTTTCTTGTGGGGGTTGTCGGGCAGCTTGGTTTGCTGGAAAAAGGGTTATTATTACTATTTTTTACATGGAATTCAAGGATAGAACGCGCTTTTTTGAGTAAATACGCATAAAGGGGTTTGGTTAAAAAAGGCCGTCTGAAAGTTTTCAGACGGCCTTGCTGATTATCGGGCCAAAAGAGCGGCCTGCTGGTGTTGAACCAATTCAGCAATGCCTTTATGCGCGAGGGCAATGAGTTTGCCCAATTCTTCGATGCTGAAGGGTGCGCCTTCGGCTGTGCCTTGGATTTCGATGATTTTGCCGGATGCGGTCATGATGATGTTAACGTCGCTGTCGCAGCCTGAATCTTCTGGATAGTCCAAGTCCAAAAGCGGTACACCGCCCACCACGCCGGCGGAAACGGCGGCAACGGCTTCACGGATGGGGTTTTCGCTGATAAGGCCGTTTGAAAGGAGTTTGTCTACGGCGATTTGCAGGGCAACGTAGGCACCAGTAATGGAGGCGGTACGCGTGCCGCCGTCGGCTTGGATGACGTCGCAGTCAATCAGGATTTGGCGTTCGCCGAGTTTTTCCATATCGACGACGGCGCGTAGAGAGCGGCCAATCAAGCGTTGGATTTCTTGTGTGCGTCCGGATTGTTTGCCCGCGGCGGCCTCGCGGCGCATACGGGAGGCGGTGGAAGCCGGCAACATACCGTATTCGGCCGTTACCCAGCCTTGTTCTTTACCGCGCAGGAACGGTGGGACATTTTCGTCGATGGAGGCAGTGCAAATCACTTTGGTGTTGCCGCACTCAATAAGGCAGGAGCCATCGGCATGGGGGAGGAAATTGGGGGTAATTTTGATGTCGCGCAGGCTGTCGGCGGCGCGGCCGGTGCGGGTGTAGTTACTCATGATGAACCTTTGGGGGGAATAAAAAATAGGTTGCCTTGAATTATAGAGGAATTTGGCACCAAAGGCCGTCTGAAAATCGTCGGTCGGGTGTGTTATAGTGTCCATACTTTCACTCGTATTTGGAAACGGAGTAAAACCATGGCTACAAGACGAACTATTCAAATCCACAGCATGACCGGCTTTGCCAATGCCGCAGGCGAATGCGGAGGCAAGCGGATTAATTTGGAAATCCGCGCGGTCAACCATCGTTATTTGGATGTTCAATTCCGTATGCCGGAAGAATTGCGTTATTTGGAAGGCGCGTTGCGCGAGCAGATTGCCGCGGCTGTGGCGCGCGGTAAATTGGAATGCCGCATCCAGCTGCAGGATGCCTCCTCGGGCGGACAGACTTTGGAGGTCAATCAGGATTTGGTTGCCCAACTGGCGCATTTGAACAAAGAATGGCGCAAGGAACACAATTTCGGCAAGCTGAGCGTGGCAGACGTTTTGCGTTTCCCCGGCGTTTTGGCAGGCCAGGGCGAAGATGCCGAGGCTTTGGCCAAAGGCGTTAAAGATTTATTGACCAGCGCTTTGAAAGAGTTTACAGCCGCCCGCAAACGCGAAGGCAAAAAACTGGGTGAGCACCTGCTGCAACGCCTGGATGGCATGGAAGAGATTGTGGACGCTTTGAACGAATTGTTCCCCAGCCTTCTGCAAGCGCATATGGATAAAGTCAAAACCCGTTTGGCAGAAGCCGTCGGCAATATCGACAACGACCGCTTGCAACAGGAATTTGCTTTATTCATCCAAAAATCCGATGTGGATGAGGAATTCAGCCGTTTGCGCACCCATATCGCCGAAGTACGCCGTATCGTTACCGAAGGCAAGGGCAGCGTAGGCAAACGTTTGGATTTCCTGATGCAGGAGTTGAACCGCGAAGCCAACACTTTGGGCAGCAAAGCCATCGCCGCCGAATGCACGCAAGCGTCGGTTGAACTGAAAGTCTTAATCGAACAAATGCGCGAACAGGTTCAAAATATCGAATAAATCGATAATGAACGGATAAAACAAGGCCGTCTGAAAAGGTTTCAGA
>NZ_JBQCWY010000356.1:0-3149 GCF_051956955.1 Neisseria sp. P0021.S005
ATTATGAAGAGGTAAATGGATTTGAGTATATTGATAAAGCTCCTTCTATTTATTTTTCAGTTGGAGATGATTTCAATCCTGAAGAATTAATTATACCTATTAATTTAGCATATCATTACTTTCATATTGCAATATCTGATTTCTTAATAGCTCACCCTGAATATCAAAAAAAGTGTAAAGAAATACAAAAAACATATTCTCAAACAAACTGTAGCCTGCATGAAACCTAAAATCCATGCGTAAAGTGTGTGCTTCAGCACGAAAGATGGAATATTAAACCGAATCAGCGACGGCGGCCAAAGCCCCGACCCATGCTTGGGCGGCGGTAGTTGGAAGGCTGACGCGCGGTTTCGCGGTAACGCTGTTGCTGTTGAGCGTTTTGTTGTTGCGCATTTTGCTGTTGGGCACGCAGGGTGCGCGTATTCAGCTGTTGGCTGGTGCGTCCGTTTGGACGTGCGGTTTGATAATAGTTGGTACGGGCTTGACGGGCAATCGGGCTGTTTTGATTGCGCGCCTGTGTGAATTTGTTGGCCAATGCGTTGCCGATAAATGCACCGGCTGCCGCGCCCACCAAGCTTTGCAGCAGCCAGCTGCCGGTGGATTGGTCGTAGATGTATTGTTGACCGTCTGTACCGGTTACCGGTTGGCCGTTGTTGCCGTTGGCTTGTGCCTCGGCAGGAATGGTGTCTTTCACGGCTTCAGGCGTGAGCTGGTAAACCGTATTGTCTTCTTGTTGGCCGTTTTGTTGTGCCAACTGTTGTTGCAATGCTTCGATTTGTTTTTGTTGTTGCTCAAGCTGCGCTTGGGTATTGTCTTTGCAGGCAGCGAGGGCAAAAGTGGAAAGGGCGGCTAAGGCAATCAGTTTTTTCATTGTTTTTCCTGAGAGAAGTTTGTCTTTGCCGAGATTTCGGCGGAGTGTGTTTGCCTAATATTAAACCATTTCCCTGTTTTTCAAGTGGTTTTACAAAATAATATTGGAAAGTTGCGCGGCAAATGCACGGCTGTTGGCGGCCAGATTGCCCAGTGTAGGCATCTCGTGTTCGGTTTCGATAATCAGCAGGTTGGCAGGGCGGCGGGTGTGCAGGGACATTTGCATTTCAGCGGGAGAGAAGGGCATGTGATGGCGTTTGGCGAAGGCTTCGGCGCGTTTGTTGGCGGTTTTGAGCATGGGCAACAGGGTAATGTCCAAATGGAAACGGCGTACGCCCAAAACCAAAATACGCGCCGCGAAGAAATCCGCTTCATCAGTAAAAACGCTGGGGCTGCTTTGATTGAAATCGTGACGCTCTGCGGCAATCAAAGTCGCGATGGTGCGTACTTGCGGAATTAAGGCTTCGCTGATGAGGTTGTCGGGCGTATCAGGCAAAGTGAGCGTGTTGGACATGCTGTGGTGGCTGTTGCTGTCAACGACCATGCGGCAGGTGTGTAACATTTGAGTTTGGCTGTGGATTTTAGTTGAAGCGGTCATGGCTGTATTCCTTATTTCTTAAAAATGGGTGGATTTAAGCGGCCATGGTGGGTATAAAAAAAGCCGCTCAAATGAGGCGGCTCTGATTTGCGTATTTTCAATTTGGTCTGTTTCAGACAAGCGCAAAAAAGTACCGCACGTTTGTGTGGTACCAATAGAAGAAAGTAGCGGAGCATTGCGCGGTTTGCATGATGAAAATACGTCTTTAATGTATAAAAGTATGGAACGTAGTTTAAAACAAGAAGGCCAGTAATTTCAATATCCAATCGATAAAACCCACCAATAAATCTACAAGTTGTTGTAATCCTTCCAATTTATTTTCTTTCGAGTGAGTCAAATTTGCATAATTATAATGCAAGACAAGATAAATTGATAACAATCCGAGCAAGTTCCTTAAAAAGGCCGTCTGAAATTCAGCTTTCAGACGGCCTTTATTTTGGCTTGTCCAATCAATAAACGTCGCGTTGGTAGCGTTTGTCTTCGCGCAGGTCGTTGAGGTAGTCCTCGGCTTCGTCGCGGCTGAGTTTGCCTTGGGTTTCGATGACTTCGATCAGGGCGTTTTCGACATCGCGCGCCATGCGTGCTGCGTCGCCGCAGACGTAGATGTGTGCGCCTTGTTGCAGCCAGTTCCAAACTTCGGCGGCGCGTTCGGTGATTTTGTGTTGGACATAGACTTTGTGTTCGCCTTGGCGGCTCCATGCGAGGTCGGCGCGGGTAAGGAGGCCGTCTTTGCGCCAATCACTCCATTCGAGTTGGTAGAGGAAGTCGTCAGCCAGGCGTTGGTTGCCGAAGAAGAGCCAGTTTTTGCCGCTGTCGCCATTGGCGGCGCGTTGTTGCATGAAGGAGCGGAAGGGGGCGACGCCTGTGCCTGCGCCGATCATGATGATGGGTGTATCGCTGTTTTGCGGCAGGCGGAAGTTGGGGTTGGGTTCGACAAAGACGCGGACTTCGCTGCCTTCTTCGAGGCGTTCACCCAAGTAGCCGGATGCTGCGCCGGTGTAGGTGTGGTCGTGGTGGTCGAAACGGACGACGCCGATGGTGAGGTGGACTTCTTCGCCGACTTCGTCTTGTGCGGAGGCGATGGAGTAAAGGCGCGGGGTTTGTGGGCGGAAGAGGCTGTATAGGGTTTGTGCGTCCAGTGGGTGCGGATAGGCTGCGAATACGCCTACGGGCGGTGTGGCGGCGAGGTAGGCATCCAGTTGGGCTTTATCTGCGGCTATGGCTTTGAGTTCTTCGTTGTTTGTTAATTCGGCGTATTGTTGGACGAATGCCGGTGTGTTTTGGGTGATGTCTGCGGATTCGGTCAGGGCGGTGCGGATGTCGGTTTCGCGGCCGTCTGAAAGTTGGACGGTTTCGCTGCCGGTCAGTTGGTTGAGGTCGAGGATTTCTTGAACGAGGTCGGCGGCATTCAGCGGCCATACGCCGAGTGCGTCGCCTGCCTGATAATGCAAACCTGAGCCGCTGAGGTCGATTTCGATGTGTTCGACGTCTTTTTCTGCGGTGCGTGAGGTGATTTTCTGGCGCACGGAGAGGGTGGCTGTGTAGGGGTTTTCTTTGGTGTAGATGGTGCCGCTGCTTGGTGTTGCTGAGCCGTTTGATGCGGCGGTTGTACTTGGGCTTGTTGCTTGGGCGGTTAATTCGGCCACTTTGGGTACGACGGCGGCAATCCATGCGTCGGCAT
>NZ_JBQCWY010000357.1:0-3146 GCF_051956955.1 Neisseria sp. P0021.S005
CATCCGCTACCACTACGACTTCAACGGCAACCGTACCGCCACCGTCCTGCCCGACGGCAGACAGATCAACTACCTGTATTACGGCAGCGGCCACCTGCACCAAATCAGCCTCGACGACGAAGTCATCTCCGACATCGAACGCGATAAGCTGCACCGCGAAATCTACCGCACACAGGGTAAACTCGCCAGCCGTTACGAACTCGATCCCTTAGGCCGTCTGAAAAGGCAAATTGCCGCACTCAACGATCTGACGCAGACCGAGACAGCGAAAAATGCAGTAACATCGGCTTATGCCGTCAAACGCAGCTACGGCTATGACCGTACCGGCAACCTGATCCACAGTACCGACCAACGGACGGGCACGACCCGGTTTGAATACGACAAACTGGGCCGGATTACCAAAGCCGGCAGCGAACTGTTCGCCTTCGACCCCGCGCACAATATCCTGTCCGACAACAACAGCCCTACCGTCCCCGACAACCGCCTGAAAACCTACAACGGCAGCAGCTATTACTACGACGAGCTCGGCAACCTGATCCACCGCGAACTGGCCGACGGCGAAGTGCAGAACTATTTCTACGACCTGCATGACCAACTGGTTAAAGTAGAAATCTTCAAAAAAGACGGCACGAAAGAGACTTGGGCCTACAGCTACGACGCCTTGGGCAGAAGGATAGGCAAAGGTCGTCTGAAAACCAGTCAGGAAGTTTCAGACGACCTCGAAGAGGAAACCGGATTCGTTTGGGACGGCAGCCACCTCTTGCAGGAAGTCCACCCGGACGGCAGATATACCTATATCTATACCGATCCCGATAGCTACGAACCCTTGGCACAGGTACATAACTGGACCAACGAAGAAGGCGAAAGCCGCCAACAAACCCACTACTTCCACTGCGACCAAATCGGCATTCCGAGAGAGATGACCGATGAAGACGGCAACCTCTTGTGGTTTGGCAACTATACCGGCTGGGGCAAACTGAAGAGTGAAACCAACATATCCGGAACTGCTCACCAACCCTTCCGCCTGCAGAACCAGTATTGCGACCGTGAGACGGGGCTGCATTACAACTTCTTCAGGTATTACGAGCCTGATGCGGGTCGGTTTGTGAATCAGGATCCGATTGGGTTGTTTGGAGGTAGTAATTTTTATATGTTTGCCTTCAATATATCTCGTTGGCTTGATCCATTAGGTCTAAAAGGAAAGTCAAAACGATCATGCGAAGAGATTGGGCAAGATATTGATAGATTAATTAATAGAGATAAACGGAAATGTAACAATGGTGGCACTCATGGTTTGCGCCATAGGTTCAATGAACAAATTAATGGTCGCAATGGTCCTGGTACCCAGTCGTGGAAAACACATGAACAGGAAATCAAGAATCAACAGAAAAGCCTTAGAGACCGTTTGCAGGAGTGGAACGATTCAGGTTGTGGAAGTCCCCCTTCTGGGGCGTGGAAGTGGGCGACAAAACCAGTTCCTCAGCCTAAACAGTGGAAAAATCCTGCTGTTCCGAGGTCTACTGTAGAAACAGGAGCAAAAGTTGTTGCTGGTGCTGGAGCTGCATATATAGTTTATCGAATTGTTCGGTTTTTGCCTTCTTTACTCCCTCCTTTATGGGGAACAATTCCTGCAAATGCTGCCATACCTTAAAATATAGAAAGTAAGACATGAAAAAAAACAATCTAATTTTGTTAATTAAAAATCAAATGTCAGATAAACAAAAAAATGAAAATGCTTTACATTTAAATACACTTTTACTAAACTCAATAGAAAATCCTAGTATAGATAATGATTATTTCATAGAATTATTTAGCTATTATTCTAACATATCCCAAGGAGAAGTAAGTGAACTATTTAATTTACTACAATCTTTAACCAAAAATGAAATTAATATAATTTATGATTTTTTAGAATATATTTCTAAGTTTATCAAAG
This sequence comes from Neisseria sp. P0021.S005, assembly GCF_051956955.1. NCBI lineage: Bacteria > Pseudomonadati > Pseudomonadota > Betaproteobacteria > Neisseriales > Neisseriaceae > Neisseria > Neisseria sp. P0021.S005. The sequence goes on from NZ_JBQCWY010000357.1 coordinate 1,937, forward strand.
ATTTAGGAGTGAATTATGAATTTGAAAAATTTCTTATGGAGGTAAAATATATACAAGAACGAAATTGTCTAGAAGAAAAAATTAAGCCTACTTTCCCAATTTTTAAAGTTGATAAAAATAACATCATAAGTTTTGATGATAGTGATAACTTTTATATATTTTCTATAATGCAACTATCTACTAAAACTTGGATTGAGATAACATATGATGATTTTCTCTCAATACTTGAATCACTAGAGTGGCAAGCCTTTACTAATAAGGCTATATTATATTTTACTCCTTGCTGTTTAAAATATATTTTTTCTAATTTATCTAAATTCTATTTATATGGTTACGTTGTTGACTTTTTATATATTGCCCTAAGAGACCAAAGTACGATATTTAACACTAATCAAATCAACTTAATTATTGATTTTCTTAAATTAATCCAAAATTTTAACCAGGAAATTAGTGTTGAAACACAAAAAAAAATAACAAGTATTATCCAACTTTATTTATAACTTCCGGGCCGCAAGGGCATACTTTCCCGTACCGCCACCAAACCGGCCTGGCCGATGCGCCATTCTTCCTCGGTTAAAATCCGCAAACGCTATATCGTGCGCACCGGCGATATGTTCCATATGAACGGCAAGTTCAGCAAAAGACTTCCCCCTAAAACCTGTCTGTCCTGTAAGGGTGCAGTGGGTGCCGGTCGGCCGGTGAATCCGATACACGGTTTGAAGTTTTGGAGGGTGAAACCGACTTTGCCTTTGAAGGCATTTTGCCTCTAGTATGGAGCCGCAGCTATTATTCCGACCAAGACGGTACCGGCTGGCTCGGCGAGGGTTGGAGCGTACCTGGCTGCCAACGCATTATCCGCGATGCGGCCGGATTGGCCTATATCGACCCGCTGAAACACATCACCCGTTTCGAATATGCCGGCAACGGTCTGTTGCTGTCGGTAACCGATCCGAACGGCAGCAGTACCGCCTACCACTATAACGAAAACCATCAGCCCGACCGGATTACCGACTGCTCCGGTTACGAAACCAAACTGGCCTACACCCCTGAAGGACAGCTGGTGCGTATTACCGATGCGCTGGGACAGCACACCGAATACCACTACGACGCCAATCAAAACCTCACCCTCGCCCTCTATCCAGACGGCAGCAAAGAGACCTTCGGCTACGATGCTGCAGGTCGTTTGACCACCCATACCGACGGCGAAGGC
>NZ_JBQCWY010000358.1:0-3143 GCF_051956955.1 Neisseria sp. P0021.S005
AAGAATTGGGTAAACTGTTGATCGGTGAATCTACCGAAGAAATCATTGCCTGCGATCTGAAAAAAGAGTATGAAAAACATGATACTCTGGTTGCAGCCATCGCTCTTGCAGAAGAGCAACAAGACTACGTCAGCCGTGATTTGTTGGAAAAACAAAAAGACATCAACGAAGAACACATCGACTGGCTCGAAACTCAGCAGGAATTGATTGGTAAAGTCGGTTTGCCAAACTACCTGCAAACAGCGGCGCAAGAGGACTAAAACACAAACCACTGCCAAATATAGCAGTCCCTGCTCCCATCGACGGCATATCTTTACGGATATGCCGTTTTCTTTTATGGAAATGCTTAAAGGCCGTCTGAATGTTCAGACGGCCTTGATTTTATATCGCTTTCAAACGGTATAGATAAGTAGTTTCCTTGTTTCTGGCAAATGCCAAAGGATCGGATTCATCTATTGCTTTTTTATGTTGCGGTTTGGTTTTCAAAATATCGACTACATTGAGCGAGGCCGTCTGAAAGCATTGGTTTAGAAAGTATTTATCGCGCAAATGCAAGTGTTCTGCCAAGTCGGAAATAATCAGCCAAGCTTCGCCGTTTGGATTTAAATGCTTGCGTACGCCGTTGAGGAACGCAGTCAGCATGGCGTGATTGGGGTCGTAAAGGGCGGTCTCAATAGCGGAGGTCGGTTTTGCAGGCAGCCAAGGCGGATTGCAGACGATAAGGTCGGCGCAACTTTCTGTAAATAAATCAATCGATTGAACGCTGATAGCTTTATCCAAGCCTAGACGCTCAAGGTTTGTGGTGGCGCAGGCAATTGCTTTGGGGTTGGTGTCTGTGGCGATGATGTCGGGTATGCCTCGTTTGGCCAAAATTGCGGCAATAACGCCTGAGCCGGTGCCGATGTCAAAGGCCGTCTGAATATGGGGAGCGAGTGGCGCTTGGGCGATTAAATCCAAATATTCGCCACGCAGTGGAGAGAATACGCCGAAAGGAACATGGATTTTTCCGTCTAGCTGCGGAATGTCTATGCCTTTTTTGTGCCATTCGTGCGCACCGATAAAGCCCAGTAATTGATTCAGCGGCAAGAGAAACGGTTTGTCGTTTGGTGTGTCGTAAACATCGCACAGGGCGGCGTAGATGTCGGGTGCACGTGCATTATCCAGTTGAAAATTCGGTTGGATTTCAACGGCAAGCATATTGAGCAAACGACTTTGTTGCGCCTGTTTCATACGGTGGGCGTGAAAGGCCGTCTGAATATCGGCAGGTGCGCCTTTCTTTTTTTCAGACGGCCTGCGGATACGTTTTTTCATTGCGGCCAAGACTTGCTTGGCATTGTGAAAATCGCCAGTCCAAACGGTTGCAGTTTGCGCGTGGGCATTTTTTAAGATTTCTGCTGCGCCTGTTTCTTGTATGTAAACCGCCTGCTTGGGCGGCTTTTGTGTACTTTCGTTGCGCCATTCGATGTCGGCGCGGTCGGTAGGGATGGTGTGGGGCATAGTGTGTTTCAAATCGGGGAAATAGGGGATTAGTTTACTATATTTAGGATGTGTTCGGTTTGAGAGGGGCTTTTAATAGTTCAAATTAGACAAAATGTATAAAAATTTCTCAATTTTTAAAATCCACACTAATATTTTGATAAAAATAGATTGTCGTTTTGTCTAAAATGAGTATAATGCAAAACCTAAACACAATAATCTTAATCAGATTTGGACAAGGAACATCATGCAATTAGACATTGACCGTTTGGTTGCCTATTTTGGCGGCGTAAACGCGCTGGCCGAAGCCCTGAAACAGCATGACCCGGAAAATGCTGCAACGACGGCGGCTATCTATAAATGGCGTACACGCGGTTCCCTGCCTTTGGCTCAGTTGCAAAAACTGACCGCTTTGGCGGAAGCGCAAGGCAGACCGCTTGATTTGAATGCTTTTTTACAAAAAAACGAATCTCTGGAGAGAACAGAAATGACACAAACCAACCGCGTTATCATTTTCGATACCACCATGCGCGACGGCGAGCAGTCGCCGGGTGCATCCATGACCAAAGAGGAGAAAATCCGTATTGCCCGCCAGTTGGAAAAGATGGGTGTCGATGTGATTGAAGCAGGTTTTGCCGCAGCCAGTCCGGGCGATTTCGAGTCGGTTAATGCGATTGCCAAAATCATTACCAAATCTACAGTTTGCTCATTAGCTCGTGCGGTTGAAAACGATGTGCGCAAAGCAGGTGAAGCTGTTTCCCCCGCGCCGAAAAAACGTATTCACACTTTTATCGCCACCAGCCCCATCCACATGGAGCACAAACTGAAAATGAAGCCGCAGCAAGTCATCGATGCGGCAGTCAAAGCGGTGAAAATCGCCAAAGAATACACTGACGATGTGGAATTTTCTGCCGAAGACGCCGTGCGTTCGGATTTGGACTTCCTTGCCAAAATCTTTACGGCGGTTATCGAAGCGGGCGCGACTACCATCAATATTCCCGATACTGTCGGCTACTCCATCCCTTCCGTATGGTACGAGCGTATCAGCAACATCATCAAAAGCGTGCCCAACGGCGACAAAGTAGTCTGGTCGACCCACTGCCACAACGACTTGGGTATGGCGGTTGCCAACTCGCTGGCTGCTGTTCAGGCAGGTGTGCGCCAGGTGGAATGTACCATCAACGGTTTGGGTGAACGTGCTGGTAATGCCAGCCTTGAAGAAATCGTGATGGCGTTGAAAGTGCGTCATGATTTGTTCGGCTTGGAAACCGGCATTGATACCACGCAAATCGTGCCGGTATCGAAACTGGTATCTACTATTACTGGCTATCCGATTCAGCCAAACAAAGCGGTAGTCGGTGCAAACGCTTTTGCACACGAATCAGGCATCCATCAGGACGGCGTATTGAAACACCCTGAAACCTATGAAATCATGACTGCCGAATCAGTCGGCTGGTCAACCAACCGCCTGACTTTGGGCAAACTCTCCGGCCGCAGCGCATTCCGCAGCAAGCTGGCGGATTTGGGTATTGAATTGGAAAGCGAAGAGGCACTGAACGCCGCGTTCGCCCGCTTCAAAGAACTCGCCGACAAAAAACGCGAAATCTTTGATGAAGATTTGCACGCTTTGGTGTCTGACGAAATGGGCAATATGAATACCGAAAGCT
>NZ_JBQCWY010000359.1:0-3136 GCF_051956955.1 Neisseria sp. P0021.S005
CGGCGGCGATACCGAAGAGCGCGTCAAAGCATTGGTGGAAGCAGGTGTGGACGTGATTGTGGTCGATACTGCCCACGGTCATAGCCAAGGCGTTATCGATCGCGTGCGCTGGGTAAAAGAAACCTATCCGCACATCCAAGTCATCGGCGGTAACATCGCTACTGCTAAAGCCGCTTTGGATTTGGTGGCTGCCGGTGCGGATGCCGTTAAAGTCGGTATCGGCCCTGGCTCGATTTGTACGACCCGTATCGTAGCAGGCGTAGGCGTGCCTCAACTGACTGCGATTCACAATGTTTCCGAAGCCCTGAAAGGTACAGGCGTTCCCCTGATTGCCGACGGCGGTATCCGCTTCTCCGGCGATATTGCCAAAGCTCTGGCAGCAGGTGCATATAGCGTCATGCTCGGCGGTATGTTTGCCGGTACGGAAGAAGCACCGGGCGAAATCGAACTCTACCAAGGCCGCTCTTACAAGTCTTACCGCGGCATGGGTTCGTTGGGTGCGATGAGCCAAGGCTCTGCCGACCGCTACTTCCAAGACAAAACCGACAGTACAGACAAATATGTTCCTGAAGGCATCGAAGGCCGCGTTCCTTACAAAGGTCCGATCGTGAACATCATCCACCAGCTGACCGGCGGCCTGCGCTCCAGCATGGGTTACTTGGGTTGCGCCAATATTGCTGAAATGCACGAGAAAGCAGAATTTGTGGAAATCACTTCTGCCGGTATGAGCGAATCCCACGTTCACGACGTACAAATCACTAAAGAAGCGCCTAACTACCATCGTTAAACGAGTATAAAAAGGTCGTCTGAAAATATTTCAGACGGCCTTTCTGTTTTTATAAGGTTTTAAAAATGAAGCAAATATTGCTTGCCGCTGTTATGCTTAGTATTTGGGGCGTGGTATTTGCAGAATAATTGGGGAGACAAACGCTTCACGCGCTCAAACCAGAGTGCATCTGTTGAAATGACATGTATCAACTAGTACGTTTTGAACTGAGCGATTAAACCAAGTTTAAGACGGCCTTTTAAAAATCGTATTACAATAAGCCAAAATTAAAAACACATTCCATTATGTCCAAAAAAATCCTGATTATTACCCCAAGCTGGATTGGTGACTGCGTCATGACCCAACCGCTTTATCACCGTTTGCATGAGCTGCATCCCGGCTGTACCATTGATGCCTTTGCGCCCAAATGGTCGATGGCCGTATTTGAGCGTATGCCTGAGATCAACCGTGTGATGGAAAATCCGTTTGGACATGGCGCGTTGGAATTGAAAAAACGCTGGCGTATCGGACGTGAATTGGGAAAAGAAGGCTATGATCAAGTGATTGTTTTGCCCGGTTCACTCAAATCCGCCATTATTGCCTTGGCTACGGGCATCAAGCAGCGTACGGGCTACGTCGGCGAATCACGCTATTTTTTGCTGAACGATATCCGCAAGTTGGATAAGGCCGCGTTGCCTCTGATGGTCGACCGCTATACTGCGCTGGCGTATCCGACCCAAGCGGATTTTAACGGGCATTCCGATAATCCGTGTTTTAAGATTGATCCCGAAAGCCGTCAAGCTGCTTTGGCAAAACATGGTTTGGCGACGGATAAACCGATTTTGGCATTTTGTCCCGGTGCGGAATATGGCCCGGCCAAGCGTTGGCCTGCGCGTCATTTTGCCGAACTCGGCCGCCGATATTTGGCCAAGGGCTGGCAGGTTTGGCTGTTCGGTTCGCAAAAAGATTTTGATATTGCAGATGAAATCAACCGACTTTCAGACGGCCTGTGTACCAATCTTTGCGGCAAAACCAATCTTTCGGAGGCGATTGATCTGTTGTCTTGCGCCGATACGGTTGTGTGCAACGACAGCGGTCTGATGCACCTTGCGGCCGCGCTTGATCGGAAATTGGTTGCGGTTTACGGTTCATCCAGCCCTGACCATACGCCGCCTCTCAGCCAAAAGGCAAAAATCGTCAGTTTGAATTTGGATTGCTCGCCTTGTTTCAAACGCGAATGTCCGTTGGGGCATACGGATTGTTTGAACAAGCTGACACCGGATAGGGTGCAAAAAGCGGCGGAAGAGCTGGCTCGTTCGGCGTAATCCAATAAAGATTAGACGGAAAACAGTAAAGGACAGATTTGAGTCTGTCCTTTTAATCTTTCGTTTCTTTTATTTTTTAACAAAAGGCCGTCTGAAAATCATATTTCAGACGGCCTTTTTTGGTTTGAAATCAATACATTTGATTATTTTTGATGCAGATTATAAACGTATTCCACTTCTTCGCGGCTGCCCATGAATACGGCAACACGTTGGTGCAGGCCGGTAGGTTGGATATCGAGCATGGCTTCGATGGCATTATTTGATGCGCCGCCGGCCTGTTCCATAAGCAGGCTCATCGGGTTGGCTTCGTACATCAGGCGCAGTTTGCCCGGTTTGGATGGGTCGCGTTTGTCTTGCGGATACATGAATACGCCGCCGCGCATCAGGATGCGGTGAATTTCGGCAACCATGCTGGCTACCCAGCGCATATTGTAGTTTTTGCCGCGTACGCCGGTTTCGCCTGCCAGTAATTCATCAATGTATTGTTGAACAGGGGCGAACCAATGTCTTTGGTTGGACATATTGATGGCAAATTCTTTAGTAGACTCGGGAACGCGCGGATTTTCTTTGGTCAGTAGGAATTGGTTGGCATCGTCCAGAGTGAAGACGAACACGCCGTGACCGACTGTCAGTACCAGTTGGGTTTGCGGACCGTATAAAACATAACCTGCGGCCACTTGGTTGCGGCCTTTTTGCAGGAAGGATTCGGTAGTCAATGCGCCTTCAGGTTTGGCCAAGACGGAGAAAATGGTGCCGACGGAGATGTTGACGTCGATATTGGAAGAGCCATCCAGCGGGTCAAACAATACCAAATAGCCGCCGTTTTCATGTGTGGCGACGTAGGTGTCTTCTTCTTCGCTGGCAAGGCCTGCGATGTTGGAATTGGCTGTTAAAACATCAATCATGATGTTGTTGGCGATGACGTCAAGTTTCTTTTGGTCTTCGCCTTGGATGTTGCCGGTACCTGCCATGCCCAAAACGCCGGAAAGCGCGCCGAGGCGGACTTTGGCGTTGATGTCCAAACAGGCGGCGGCTACGGATTCCA
>NZ_JBQCWY010000360.1:0-3122 GCF_051956955.1 Neisseria sp. P0021.S005
CGCTATGGGTGGCAAGAAACAGGCTTTCGACCGTATCGCGCTCGATTTGGTCAAGTTCATGATAAGTCTTGATTTGGCTGTTTGTTTTCATGCGTACCTCGTCAATAATGGCAAGTTGGCCGCCCATAAGGCGGTGTTGTAGGAAATCTTCCAAAGAAACCGGCATTTTTTGCGCCCAGTTCGGATAGCCTTCGGTTACACCCGGGACATTCAGATTGTCAATGACGCCCAGCAGGTTTTCCAGTTGTACGGCGTAAAGCTTGCTGCGGCTCAATGCGCCGTATTTGTGCAAAGCCGCCAGCAAGGTTTCATCGGCCTTTGCCGGCATTTGTACGTCTGCACCCAGACAGCCGGTATATTTCAATTTATCCAGCAAATCGGCTTTATCGTGTTCGCGCTCATCCAAGGCCGTCTGAAAAGCGGCTGCATCTGGCAAAGTACCGAGTTTGAACATCGTATCCAAATCTTTGCCTGTCCAATAACCTGCCAAGGGCGCGACATCGTGGGTACTGATGACCGTAATCGCCTGCTCGGGGTATTCTTCAGGTAATTGAAAACCGTTCCAGCCCTTGCTGAAATACATCACTTTGTAGGAGAACACATGATAGCGGTTGAGCAGATAACGCGCTTGATCGGGTACCGTACCCAAATCTTCGCCGATGATGACGCAACGGTTGCGCTGGCTTTCCAATGCCAAAATGGCAAAAGTCACTTCGGCATCGTAATGCACATACGCGCCGAAATCTGCTGTTTTATCGTTTAAAACCCACCACAAACGACACAATGCCATCACATGGTCAATCCGCAACACGCCATACAGGCGCATGTTTTCGCGCAACAGATGGGCAAACTTTTCATAGCCCGTATGCTTCAACATCGACGGATTAAGCGGCGGCAAATTCCAATTCTGCCCGGTCGGCCCCAAAGGATCGGGCGGCGCACCGACCGATACGTCCATACAATAATCTTGACGGTTTAACCAAGTATCTGCGCTTCCGCGCGCCACGCCGACTGCCAAATCGCCGTAAATACCGAGTTTGACACCGTATTCGGCAGCGGCTTGGTTGACTTCTTGCAACTGCTCCGCGCAAAGCCATTGCAGCCACATATAAAAACGGATTTCCCGCGCATGACTGCGCGCGAATTTTTCTACTGCTTCGCCATTGGGCTGATGAAATTCAGACGGCCACGACTGCCAACCCACTTGTCCAGGACGGCTGTAATACTGGTCCAAAACCTCAAACAAACCGAAGCCCTGTAAGGCTTTGCCTTTTTCCACCACAAACGATTCAAATGCAGCACGTTCATTTACCGCAGCTTCGCAAGTATCTTGTTCAAACGCGTTAAACGCCATGTGCAGTGCATCACGCTTGCATACCCAAACCGCCGTATAAGTCACCGTTTCCGTAACACGCAAAGCGGCAATGCGCTGACGGATTTTCGGTTGTGCCAACCAGTTTTTCAGTTGCTCGTTATAAGTAAACGCACCGACTTTCTCGATATCCAAATAAATCGGATTGAGCCATTCACGCGAAGAAGGGCTATACGGACTGGCAAAGGCAGGCTTGCTGGTAAACAAGGCGTGCAAAGGGTTGATACCGACAAAGTCCAGCTTTTTCTCTGCTGCATATTTCATCAGGTTCAGCAAATCGGTAAAATCGCCTATGCCCCAGTTGCGCTCGGAACGTAGGCTGTACAAATGCATGGTCAAACCATTCATCCGACCGCCATTGGCAAGCAGTTTAGGCTGATAAACCGATTCAGGCGCAACAATCAGGCGCACAAGGCGACATTTGCCGCCGGTCTCGGCCGACAAGGTGTAATAACCGCAAGCCAGTTGGGGCAGCTTAATCCAAAGCGTATCGTTGTCGCCCGGATATAAAGTCAAGTTCTGGCACTCATCCGCCTCATCAATCAATACAACCGCTTCTGCACCATGAAATTCAGACGGCATCTGTAAAGATTCTTCGCCGTTTTCATGCACGATCATCGTATTCAGATAAAGGCCGTCTGAATCCGGTTTGCTTTTGTCCAAAACAGCAACGATCGATTCCAAAACTTCAGGTTTGGTCGCATGATATATACCGTTGATGTCGTGGTAGCCTAAATCAATACCGGCCTCTACGGCCTGCTGCTCCAATGTCTCACTCATTGCACTCTGCCTGTTTTACCAATATCTGAATCTTAATACAGATCTTGTTGCACCGTTACATGTAGTTTATTGTAGTCTCTAACAAAATCCATATTTCCCTGTTTGATTTGACCTGCGCCAAAATTTCCTATTTATCTGTCTTGTAAAAACTTAAAGGCCGTCTGAAAAGGAAGGTTTCATTCCTTTTCAGACGGCCTTTATCATGCTTCAAGCCTGATTAGTGGTGGTGATGACCGTGCGGGCCATGTACGTGACCATGGGCAATTTCTTCCTCGGTCGCATCGCGCACACCTTCAACGGTCGCCTTGAACAATACTTTCATACCGGCCAAAGGATGGTTGCCATCCACTACGGCTTTACCGTCGGCAACATCGGTTACACGATAAATCAATACATCGCCGGTTTCCGGATCATCGGCTTCAAACATCATGCCGACTTCAACTTCAACAGGAAATACGCTTACATCTTCAATGCGTACCAGTTCAGGATCTTGCTCGCCGAAGGCATCATCAGGCGACAAAGCCACTTCAACGGTATCGCCTACATTTTTGCCGTGCAACGCTTCTTCCACTAAAGGGAAAATACCGTCATAACCGCCATGCAGGTAAGCAATCGGCTCTTCGGTTTTGTCCAACAACTGGTTGTTTGCATCGTACATTTCATAATGCAGGGAAACTACGGAATTTTTAACAATAGACATCATGTCATCCTTAATCAATATTTAAAAGTCAAGTTCAGGCTATTCTATCACAGCTGTAACTAAACAATCGGTTTACCTTAAACAAATACTTTTGGTGAACACAACAAAACCGAAAAAGTCCATATAAAAAACAAAATTGAATGATTCCAATCCATAAAAGTTGCTTTTTCACAACACAAAGTTGCTAAATTACAAAAAAATCCCCAAACGCAAAAACATTCCAAACCCTTAAATCCAACAACAGTTAAAAATAATCAAGCTATTGAATAC
>NZ_JBQCWY010000361.1:0-3120 GCF_051956955.1 Neisseria sp. P0021.S005
CGGTTGCGGAAGCCTTCCTCCCCTTCCATCTCAAAAATGGTCGGAATGGATACGCCCGAAGAAGCGCAGATTTCGTAGTCGCTGTCGTAAAACGGGCATTCAAACATTTGGGCAAGCTGCTTGCCCAAAGTGGTTTTGCCCGCGCCCATCAGCCCGATTAAGATTAAATTGCCGTTGATTTTTTCCATGTGGGTCATTTTATACGATATGGTGGTTTCGTGGAAAAGTTCGTCGTTTTTCAGACGGCCTTTTCATCTCAGGCCGTCTGAAAACGAAAACAGGCATACCTTTGCAGATATGCCTGTTTGTCATTCTAAAATCAATAACGCAGATTGTTACCCACATTATCCATAATGCGCGGCGTGATGAAGATCAACAGCTCACGGCGGTTTTCACGTTTGCCGCGTGATTTGAACAGATTGCCGACAACAGGAATATCGCCCAAAACAGGGACTTTGTTCACTGCATTGGTGCTTTCTTCCTCATAAATACCGCCGACAATCAGCGTACCGCCATCTTCAACCATGGCTTGGGTATTCAAGTGTTTGGTGTTGATACACTTGGTTGTCAGAGAATCCACGGTACAGTCGATCGGGGTATCTCGATTAATCTTCACAGTCATGATGATTTGACCGTCAGGCGTAATATTCGGCGTTACGGTCAAGCCCAAAACGGCTTTCTTGAAGGTAATCGAAGTCGCACCACTGGAAGAAGCCTCTTGATAAGGAATTTCCGTACCGGATTCAATTTTGGCTTCTTTGCGGTCTTGTGTCAGCACGCGCGGATTGGAAATGGTTTTGCTCTTACCTTGTTCTTCAGACGCGCTGATTTCCAAACCCAATGCACCGGATGAGAACGCACGCACCAGCGCAATGCTGTTGACTGCGGCTGCGGTCGGCAGACTGACGTTCGGATCCAAAGTCCATGTGCGGTAGCCTACGTCGCCACGGTTAAATGAGGCATTGGTATTGTAGTTGGTTTGTGCATTGCTCCAGTTGCTACCCCATGCGTTACGGCCACTTGCACCACCGGAACCGAATTTAACGCCCAAGTTGCGGAAGAAGGTATCTTCTGCTTCCACAATGCGCGCTTCCACCATCACTTGACGGGTTGGAACGTCCAATTCATCAATCAGTTTGCGGAATTTCTCAATCACGCCGCGGTTGTCGGTCACGATCAGCGTATTGGTGGCCGGATCGATTAAGGCGCTGCCTCGGTTGCTCAACAGAGTGTTGCGGGTATTGGAATTATTGCTGTCGTATTCTTCCAAACGCAGAATTTTGCGGAATTCTTCCACGTTTTTGTATTTCAACTGGAAGGTTTGAGAATACAGCGGGCCCAATTCGGCAATCTCTTTTTCCGCCTGCAAGAAGGCTTTGTCTTTTGCCAACAATTCATCGCGAGGTGCGATATTGATGATGTTGCCTTGACGGCGCATATCCAAATTGCGCGCCTGCATGACCAAGTCTAAAGCCTGATCCCAAGGCACATCTTTCAAGGACAGGGTCATGGTGCCTTTGACGGTATCGCTGGCAACAATATTCACGCCGGACTCTTTCGCCAAAATCTGCAAAATGGTACGGACTTCTACATCTTGGAAGTCCAAGGAAATTTTACGGCCTTTAAACGATTTGTTTGCATTTTGGTTCAAGCCGCCGGATTCGGTATTGGCGGCTTTAGGCGATACTTCAAATACAAAACGGCCGGAAGAGGCTTTGGTATTAATGTCCCAATTCGCATTACTGTTGCGGATAATGAGCTGGGTAGAATTGCCGATACGTTTGAGCGTAACGTTTTGTACAGGCGTATTGAAGTCAGCCACATCCAAACTGCGTTGCGCTTGTGTCGGCAGCGTATGGTTTTTCAAGGTAACAACCACGCGGTCGCGCTGCTGTTTAATGTCCGGCTGTCCGCTGAAACCTGGGGCGGACAATTCAATAATGCCGGAATTGCGTGCGCCTTTGCGGAAATCAATATTGGCTGCTGAAACGGCTTGATAAGTCTGAGCAGCGCGCGCGGTAGACGGCGTAGCCGCACGTTCATTTGCAACGGCTGCATTGGTTTGGTCAGTAGATTCGTTTACAAACACCCAAACTTCGTTGCCGCGAATCTCAGTATTGTATTGGCTGATTTTGTTCAAACCCAAAACCACGCGTGCGCGGTCATTGTTTTGTGCCGCAGTAATTTGATTCAGCAATGGGTCGGCATATTCCAAAACAGGCTGAGGCAAACGGATATTGGTGTTGGCAAAATCCAATGCGATACGCGCCGGAGTAGATGTTACAAAACCATGAGGTGTAGTGACGTCTTTGTCGAAACGGATTTTGATAATTTTTTGGTTGTCAGGCAAAGTGGAAACGTTGATATCGGTAATATTGCCTGCAAAGGCCGTCTGAACAGCGAGGGCAACGCTGAAGCCGGCAAATAATTTTGTCATGTGCTTGGTTTTCATAATCGAGTGAGACCCCTAAATTAATTTGAATTCGAACTATCTGAGCTATTGGAAGAATCCGCCTCTTTACTGTTCAATGGCAATTCGGCCTTCCGGTACACCCAGTTGCCGTAGCTGTCTTCAACTTGCTCGGTCAAGATAATTTTATCTTCGGTAATACTTTGGATTCTGCCGTAATTCTGACCGATGTAGTTTCCGGGATAAACGGTATAAACATGGTCGTTGACCTTGATAAATCCGGAAACTTTGCCGCCGCTTTGCAGCGTTCCGACAAAGGCCATATTTTCCAAACTGAAGGCTTCCAATGTTTCTTTCGGACGGTTCACATCCGGCGCATTGCCGCCTTTAGGGGCAGTGTCCAAACGGCGTGAATCAAACGCATTCATGCCTTTAAAGTTCGGCGGGTTATACGGCTTAGGCAATGTAACCGTCGGCTCTTCAAACGGAATAATCTTGGATTTTGCTTCCTGACGGGTTTGCGTCATCCATTGAGTCAAATCTTCATAGCTTTGCGTACAGGCTGCCAAGGGAAGAAGACTTAAGAGTAAGATGATTTTTTTCATGATTTCCCTATTCTTTTATTTTTGCTCATTCTCGGCAGGTTTGCCTTCTTCTTGTGCCTGTTGCGCAGCCAATTCGGCAGCAATCTCTTCGGCCGGACGTGCTTT
>NZ_JBQCWY010000362.1:0-3090 GCF_051956955.1 Neisseria sp. P0021.S005
GCAGCGGACTGGACGGAATCGGCCGTTATCTGCTTTTATTGTCTGCATTCTCTTTTGCCACGCTGACTGCTGCCGTATTGGTTTATCGTAGGCAGTTGCAGACGCAGGTAAGGTTTTAAACGTTTGTCTGCCCTAAGTAGAAAGCTTATTTCTCAAAAACATTCCTATAAAAAACTTCAGGCCGTCTGAAAGATATTTTCAGACGGCCTGATGCTTGATGCGCTATGGATTGTCTCAATAATAAAATATGCTCAATAAAATCCCAAAATCCAAACGTAAAAAAACCTACTTTTTTCAAAGTAGGTTTTCATATTTGGTGGGTCGTGAGCGATTCGAACGCTCGACCAACGGATTAAAAGTCCGCTGCTCTACCGACTGAGCTAACGACCCGATAAGCTGTGCATTATAGAGATGGGGTACACAGCTGTCAACACCTTTTTTAAATTTTTTTATTCGACAACGATTTTCGGGAAGCGGCTGCTGAAGTCTTTACCTTTATCGGCAATGGCCAGTGCAATTTGGAAGGCGGCTTCGGTGTAGATGTCGGCGATGGTTTGGTTGTTTTCAAACAAGGCCGAAGATGTGCCGCTATCCATAGCTTCGCGTACAGGCAGGCTTAATGGAAGTTGGCCAAGCAACGGTACATTCAAACGCTCTGCCAAGTTTTTGCCGCCTTCTGCGCCGAAGATTGCTTCGGCATGGCCGCAGTTGGTGCAAATATGGACAGACATGTTTTCTAAAACGCCCAAAATCGGGATATTGACTTTGTTGAACATATCCACGGCTTTGCGTGCATCAATCAGGGCGATGTCTTGTGGCGTGGTGACGACAACGGAGCCGGTCACGGGGATTTTTTGCGACAGGGTCAATTGGATATCGCCGGTACCGGGCGGCAGGTCGATGAAGAGATAATCGACATTGTCCCACTCGCTTTGGAACATAAGCTGTTGCAAGGCTTGGCTGACCATCGGGCCGCGCCAAACGACGGCTTGGTCGGTATCGACCAGGAAACCGATGGACATCACTTGAATGCCGCTTTCGGCTTCAACGGGAATGAGTTTTTTGTTTTGTTGGTCGGGTTTGCGGTCTTGTACGCCGAGCATGGTGGGCTGGCTTGGGCCGTACAGGTCGGCATCGAGTACGCCGACGCGCGCGCCCATTCTGGCCATTGCGGTGGCAAGGTTGGCTGTGGTCGTTGATTTGCCGACGCCGCCTTTGCCCGATGCAACGGCGATAATGTTTTTCACGCCTTTGATGGTTGCTACGCCGGGTTGAACTTTATGCGTACCGATTTCGGTATCGATACTCAAGTGAATGTGGGTATCGCCGGTATGCGAAATGACGGCTTCTTGAACGGCATTGGCAATGTCTGCGGCAATATGGGCAACTGGGAACGCGAATTTCAGGCCGATATGCAGGCCGTCTGAACGCTCTTCAAGGAGTGTAACGGCTTTTTCGCTGCCTAAGGTGCGCATTGTGTGGGGAATCAATACGGCATCGAGTGCGGTTCGGATGGCTGGGATATTCATAATCTGCCTCTTGAATGTGGGAAATTGTTTATGTGCGCGATTTGTCGTGCGACAAATCTGCCGAATTATACCCTTGAACGCCATGCAAGGGATACGCCCGAAAAACTTCAGGCTGCCTGAATCATCGGGCAGCCTGAAAAAAGGGTCAACTGAAACGCGGCCTTATTCGCTCAAGAGCGCAATGTCGGCAACTGCGTTCATTTGTTCTGCCAAGCGGTTCAACAGGTTCAAACGGTTTTGCTTCACGGCGGCATCTTCAGCCATTACCATCACGCCGTCGAAGAATGCATCGACTTGCGGTTTGACGGAAGCCAGCTCGGACAAAGCAGTTTGGAAATTGCCTTCGGCAACAGCGGCAGGGATTTTCGGCTGCAAACCTTGAGCAGCGGCGTACAAGGCTTTTTCTTCGTCCTGTTGCAGCAGGCTTTCGTTAACCGCGCCCAACTCGGCATCGGCTTTTTTCAGCAGGTTTTGTACGCGTTTGTTGGCAGCGGCGAGCGCGGCAGCTTCGGGCAACTGTTTGAACGCGGCAACGGCCTGCAGTTTGGCCACTACGTCGTCCAAACGGCGCGGCTGTTTCGCCAATACGGCGGCAACGATGTCTTGCGGATAATCGTTTTGTAGCAACACGGCCAAACGCGCCTGCATGAAGTCGGCGGTTTCAGACGGCGTTTTCTCGTTGAGCAAACCTTGCGGGAAGCTGTCAAAGGCCGTCTGAATCAGTTCGTTTACGTCCAAACCGTATTGCATCAGCATACGCAAAATACCCAATGCGGAGCGGCGCAGGGCGTATGGGTCTTTGTCGCCGGTCGGAATCAGGCCGATACCCCAAATGCCGACCAAGGTTTCCAGTTTGTCGGCCAAAGCAACGGCGGTTGCCACTTTGCCCTCTGGCAGGTTGTCGCCGGCAAAGCGCGGTTGGTAGTGTTGCTCGATGGCTTCGGCGATTTCTTCGGTTTCACCGTCCAAGCGGGCGTAGTATTTGCCCATCGTGCCTTGCAATTCGGGGAACTCGCCGACCATTTCGGTCACCAAGTCTGCTTTGGCCAAACGTGCGGCGCGCTCGGCTGCGGCAGCATCCGCGCCCAACGCTTTGGCGATATGGGCGGCAATGCTTTGCAGACGCTCGATACGCTCGGCTTGCGAACCGATTTTGTTGTGGTAAACCACGCTGGACAATTTCGGCAGACGGCTTTCCAAAGTCGCTTTTTGGTCTTGTTTGTAGAAGAACTCGGCATCAGACAGGCGCGCGCGCAAGACGCGTTCGTTACCTTGGATGATGTGTGACGGGTCTTCGGTTTGCAGGTTGGACACCAGCAGGAAGCGGTTCATCAGCTTGCCGTTTTGGTCGAGCAGTGGGAAGTATTTTTGGTTTTGCTGCATGGTCAGAATCAGGCATTCTTGCGGCACGGCGAGGAAATGTTCTTCAAAACCGGCTTCCAATACCACAGGCCATTCGACCAATGCAGTCACTTCGTCCAACAAGGCTTCATCGGCGGCAACGGTGGCTTTCAGACGGCCTGCCTGCTCGTTCAAGGCCGTCCGAATGGCGGCTTTGCGC
>NZ_JBQCWY010000363.1:0-3074 GCF_051956955.1 Neisseria sp. P0021.S005
CCGGTTTCGTCGCAAGATGATTCAATTCCTAATACCAACATGGTTTGAGGCCGTCTGAAAAAATGATTAAAAACGATTCAGACGGCGTTTTCTCCGAAAACGGAAAAAGGCCGTCTGAAATAAAGTGCGGAATAAGCGGTTTACAAAGTGCCGTAAGAATGCAGGCCGCTCAAGAACATATTCACGCCGATAAAGGCAAAGGCGGTAATGACCAGGCCGATGACTGCCCACCAAGCCAACACCCTGCCGCGCCAGCCTGCCACCAGCCGCAAATGCAACCAAACAGCGTAATTCAGCCAAACGATGAATGCCCAAGTTTCTTTCGGGTCCCAGCTCCAATAGCGACCCCACGCAGAGGCTGCCCACAATGCGCCGAGAATGGTGGCAATCGTGAAGAATAAGAAACCGACAGCAATCGCTTTGTACATAACTTCTTCAATGACTTGCGAGTGCGGCAGCCATGATTTTTTGCCCGCATCTTCTTTTCTGAGCGCCAGCAGTTCGGCAATACCCAGCATGGCAGCGATACAGAATGCGCCGTAGCCGATAAAGTTGGCCGGAACGTGGATTTTCATCCACCAAGACTGCAAAGCCGGAATCAGCGGCTGAATGGCATGAGCCTCGCGTGAAACGCTGTACCATAAGACAAATCCGACCACAATTGCCATAAAGCTGAAGACAAAGCCACCCAGTTTTTGTACGGCAAAACGGCCTTCGTAATAGAGGTACATCAGTGCCGTAATGACCAAGAACAAGATAAATACTTCGTAAAGGTTGGAAACCGGAATATGGCCGGCATCGGGACGCAGCAGATAGCTTTCATGCCAGCGTACCAGCAAACCGACAAAGCCCGCCATCGCGGAAACCCACGCAAACACGGTACCCATGCCCAAAAGCGTATTGGACGACACATTTTTGCGCACCGCCGCTATCGCGCCGACGATATAGGCAAACAAGGCAAAGAACACAAACGCGCATTGCCACATAATCGCCGACTGGCTGCTTAACAGATATTTGAGCAGGAAACCGTCTGCGTGTTTGATGTCACCGCCATACAAATCAACGGCCAAATACGCCAAGCACACGCCCAAAGGGATAAACCAGCGCATCGGTTTGAAAAACCAACCCAGAAAAACGGCAATACCGGCACTCGCCCACAAAATCACCATTTCGTAGATGTCCATGTGCAGACCGGCTTGGGTTTGGGCAATAAACGCACTGATGGCAATCAGCAGTGCGAATGCCCAGTCGAAGAGGTTGAGGTTTCGGATAAATGATTTGTGTGTCAGAAGCTCATGCTCGGGCAAGGCCTGATGTTTGTTATTCATGGTTCAAATCCTTGGCAAGCTGCTGCAATTGCCGTGTGTGTTGCGGAAATTCTTTCTGCAAGTCGCGTTCGTTGCGGCTGGAAGACATGGCAAAACGGATACGGCCGTCTGAAAACAGCAGCCAAGCACGTTTTTCACGGATATAGAACATAAACACCGTGCCCAACACCAGCAATACCGAACCCAAATACACCAAGAATTCCCCCGGAGAACGGGTCATCTGCAATCCGGAAGAGCGCACTTCGGAATAGCCGTCCAATTGCAGCAACATCGGCGCAGGATACTCGGTTAAACCGGTGTACGCATCCATTGCATGCAGCAGGAAGCGGTTGCGTTTTTCATCTTGCGGCCAAGCCGGCAGGTTGTATGTACTGATCGTGTCTTCCAAAGCGGCATTCATCACGCCATAGAGCATCTCATAGAAATAGCCCTGCATTTTTTCCTGCTGATCTTTGGGAATGTTGGTGGTAACAAATTCGTCCAAAGCCAAATAGCCGCCTTTGGCAAAAATCGACAAAGTATTTTCCGCCGCCGCCATGAATTGCTCGCGGATTTCGGCGGGTGCGCCTTTGACGGCGTTGGCAACGGTTTTACGGCGTGCCGCATCGTCTTTCAAATATTGGCGCAAAGCCATAAAGGTATCGATTTTACCGTTTTTATCCATTGGAATGCGCAACCAGCGGTATTGCTGCGCCAAGCCGCTGCGCGTGCCGGTAATGAAGAAATAGTCTTCATCTTGTTTTACCGGCAACATATAGTTTTTATATTCGACCGCCTGCCCTGCTTTGTCGCGGATGCGGTAAACGATAGATGGGCCAATATTGGTGTATTTTTTGCCTTCCTGACGGACAGAACGAACATCATTGATGGCGGATTTCAGGTTTTGCTCTTTTTCAGACGGCTCGCTCATGTCTTCGACGTTCATCGAAGTAAACTGGTCGAATTCCAATTTATAAGAAGCCTTGCCCAAATCCAGCGGAAACTCGCGCATTGAAGTTGCTTTGAGTTTGACCGGAGTACGGTCGGCATCAGCCAGATTCCACGCTTTAAACGTCAAGTCTGAGCCGCCGTCGGCAAAACTTGCCTGATAAACCGTAATACCGTGCAGCGTCAAAGGATAGTTGACGCGGATGGTGTGTTCGCTGACTTTGCCGGTTGCCTTGTCCGTGACTTCCAAGTCGCTGGCGAAATCGCGCGGCATACCGGTATCGTAAAAATCAATATGGAATTTCTTCAATTTGACGGAAAACGGCAAGTCTTGCACGAGCATGCCGTTATCCGCATTCAGAAATACCACGTCCGCGCTCTGACCTTCCGAAATATTGACATTGCCCCTAAACGACAAATTGGACGTACCCAACACGCTTTCGGGCTTAAAGTCTTTGGCGTAAACCGCCGTATTGTCCGGCACGACCCGGCCGGTGAGCATACCGATTTTCAGCAGAATATTGCTGTCTATCAAACCGCCCAAACAAATCACAATCAGCGCGGCATGGGCAAAGATATAGCCCCATTTGTTCATCGCGCCTTTTTTCGCCGCCACCAAAACCGAACCGTCTTCACGCGTAACGGTTTTGCAGCCATAACCTTGTACTTCCAAATACCGTTGTGCGACTTCGGGCGTCACCTGTCCGTCTAAAACGATGGAATGGCGCATTGCCGCCAGCGATTTTTCCTTCGCGTTTTCACGGAACGAACGAATCTCGCGCAAAAACGGCGGAACATTGCGAATCAGGCACAATCCGG
>NZ_JBQCWY010000364.1:0-3074 GCF_051956955.1 Neisseria sp. P0021.S005
CCGGTTTCGTCGCAAGATGATTCAATTCCTAATACCAACATGGTTTGAGGCCGTCTGAAAAAATGATTAAAAACGATTCAGACGGCGTTTTCTCCGAAAACGGAAAAAGGCCGTCTGAAATAAAGTGTGGGATAGGCTGCTTACAAAGTGCCGTAAGAATGCAGGCCGCTCAAGAACATATTCACACCGATAAAGGCAAAGGCGGTAATGATTAAGCCGATGACCGCCCACCAAGCCAACACCCTGCCGCGCCAGCCTGCCACCAGTCGTAAATGCAACCAGACAGCGTAATTCAGCCAAACGATAAATGCCCAAGTTTCTTTCGGGTCCCAGCTCCAATAGCGGCCCCACGCGTCAGCCGCCCACAATGCGCCGAGAATGGTGGCAATCGTGAAGAACAGGAAACCAACGGCAATCGCTTTGTACATCACTTCTTCAATGACTTGCGAGTGCGGCAGCCATGATTTTTTGCCTGCATCTTCTTTTCTGAGTGCCAGCAGTTCGGCAATACCCAGCATGGCGGCAATACAGAATGCGCCGTAGCCGATAAAGTTGGCCGGAACGTGGATTTTCATCCACCAAGACTGCAAAGCCGGAATCAGCGGCTGAATGGCATGAGCCTCGCGTGAAACGCTGTACCACAAGACAAATCCGACCACAATCGCCATAAAGCTGAAGACAAAGCCACCCAATTTTTGTACGGCAAAACGGCCTTCGTAATAGAGGTACATCAGCGCCGTAATGACCAAGAACAAGATGAATACTTCGTAAAGGTTGGAAACCGGAATATGGCCGGCATCGGGACGCAGCAGATAGCTTTCATGCCAGCGCACCAGCAAACCGACAAAGCCCGCCATCGCGGAAACCCACGCAAATACGGTACCCATGCCCAAAAGCGTATTGGACGGCACATTTTTGCGCACCGCCGCTATCGCACCGACGATATAGGCAAACAAGGCAAAGAACACAAACGCGCATTGCCACATAATCGCCGACTGGCTGCTTAACAGGTATTTGAGCAGGAAGCCGTCTGCGCGTTTGATGTCGCCCCCATACAAATCAACGGCCAAATACGCCAAGCACACGCCCAAAGGGATAAACCAGCGCATCGGTTTGAAAAACCAACCCAGAAAAACGGCAATCCCAGCACTCACCCACAAAATCACCATTTCGTAGATGTCCATGTGCAGACCGGCCTGGGTTTGGGCAATAAACGCACCGACTGCAATCAGCAGCGCGAATGCCCAGTCGAAAAGGTTGAGGTTTCGGATAAATGATTTGTGTGTCAGAAGCTCATGCTCGGGCAAGGCCTGATATTTGTTATTCATGGTTCAAATCCTTGGCAAGCTGCTGCAATTGCCGTGTGTGTTGCGGAAATTCTTTCTGCAAGTCGCGTTCGTTGCGGCTGGAAGACATGGCAAAACGGATACGGCCGTCTGAAAACAGCAGCCAAGCCCGTTTTTCACGAATATAGAACATAAATACCGTACCCAACACCAGCAATACCGAACCCAAATACACCAGGAATGCACCCGGTGAACGGGTCATCTGCAGGCCGGAAGAGCGTACTTCGGTAAAACTTTCCAATTGCAGCATCATTGGCGCGGGATATTCGGTCAAACCGGTGTAAGCATCCATTGCATGCAGCAGGAAGCGGTTGCGTTTTTCATCTTGCGGCCAAGCCGGCAGATTGTATGTGCTGATCGTATCTTCCAAAGCGGCATTCATCACGCCATAGAGCATCTCATAGAAATAGCCCTGCATTTTTTCCTGCTGCTCTTTCGGAATATTGGTGGTAACAAATTCGTCCAAAGCCAAATAGCCGCCTTTGGCAAAAATCGACAAAGTGTTTTCCGCCGCTGCCATGAATTGCTCACGGATTTCGGCAGGCGCGCCTTTAACGGCATTAGCAACGGTTTTACGGCGTGCCGCATCATCTTTCAGATATTGGCGCAAAGCCATAAAGGTGTCGATTTGGCCGTTTTTATCCATCGGAATGCGCAACCAACGATATTGCTGCGCCAAGCCGCTGCGAGTGCCGGTAATGAAGAAATAGTCTTCATCTTGTTTTACCGGCAACATATAGTTTTTATATTCGACCGCCTGCCCTGCTTTGTCGCGGATGCGGTAAACGATAGACGGGCCTATATTGGTGTATTTTTTGCCTTCCTGACGAACGGAGCGAACATCGTTGAGGGCGGATTTCAGGTTTTGCTCTTTTTCAGACGGCTCGCTCATGTCTTCGACGTTCATCGAAGTAAACTGGTCGAATTCCAATTTATAAGAAGCCTTGCCCAAATCCAGCGGAAACTCGCGCATGGAAGTTGCTTTGAGTTTGACCGGAGTGCGGTCGGCATCAGCCAGATTCCACGCTTTAAACGTCAAGTCCGAGCCGCCGTCGGCAAAACTTGCCTGATAAACTGTAATACCGTGCAGCGTCAAAGGATGGTTGACGCGGATGGTGTGTTCGCTGACTTTGCCGGTCGCCTTGTCCGTTACTTCCAAGTCACTAGCAAAATCACGCGGCATACCGGTATCGTAAAAATCAATATGGAATTTCTTCAATTTGACGGAAAACGGTAAGTCTTGCACGAGCATGCCGTTATCCGCATTCAGAAACACCACGTCCGCGCTCTGCCCTTCCGCGATATTGACGTTGCCCCTAAACGACAGGTTGGATTCTCCCAACACGCTTTCGGGCTTAAAGTCTTTGGCATAAACCGCCGTATTGTCCGGCACGACTTGGCCGGTAAGCATACCGATTTTCAGCAGGATATTGCTGTCTATCAAACCGCCCAAACAAATCACAATAAGCGCGGCATGGGCAAAGATATAGCCCCATTTGTTCATCGCGCCTTTTTTCGCCGCCACCAAAACCGAGCTGTCTTCACGCGTAACAGTTTTGCAGCCGTAGCCCTGCACTTCCAAATATCGTTGCGCGACTTCAGGCGTCACCTGTCCGTCTAAAACGATGGAATGGCGCATTGCCGCCAGCGATTTTTCCTTCGCGTTTTCACGGAACGAACGAATCTCGCGCAAAAACGGCGGAACATTGCGAATCAGGCACAATCCGG
>NZ_JBQCWY010000365.1:0-3072 GCF_051956955.1 Neisseria sp. P0021.S005
ATCGAAACGAAAACAGCTTCGACCACATTATTACCATCGAAGACCCGATTGAGTTTATCCACCAACACAAAAACTGCATCATCACCCAACTTGAAATCGGTGTAGATACAGAAAATTGGCCGATTGCATTGAAAAATACCCTGCGCCAAGCGCCGGATGTTATCCTGATTGGTGAAATCCGCGACCGCGAGACCATGGACTACGCCATTTCCTTCGCAGAAACCGGCCATTTGTGTATGGCAACACTGCACGCCAACAGTACCAACCAAGCGCTCGACCGCATCATCAACTTCTTCCCCGAAGAGCGCCGTACCCAGTTGCTGACCGACTTATCGCTCAACCTGCAAGCCTTTATTTCACAACGACTGATTCCCCGTGAAAGCGGACGGGGTCGTGTGGCGGCGGTCGAAGTTTTGCTCAATTCGCCAATTATTGCCGACTTGATTCAAAAAGGCGAAGTCCACAACATCAAAGAAATGATGAAAAAATCAACCGGCATGGGCATGATCACTTTTGACCAAGCCTTGTATGATTTGTATGAAAACGGCGATATCAGTTATCAAGACGCCATTAAAAATGCCGACTCCGCTCATGATTTGCGCTTAGACATTCAATTACGAAGCCGTCGTGCGCAAAATGCCGGTCCGGATTTAGAATTGATTTAACAGCTTCAAAGCATAAAAAAGGCCGTCTGAAACCTTACTACGAGTTTCAGACGGCCTTTATTCCATCAAATAATCAAGCCTGTTTCAGTTTTGCATCGGCATCACGCAATGCAGTGCGCAGACCTTCTTCGATAACCGGATGGTAGAACGGCATATCCAACATTTGCGGAATCGTCATCTTCATTTGATGCGCCCAAGCCATCAAGTGTGCCAAATGTTCGGCAGCAGGGCCGACAATTTCCGCACCAATGAAACGGCCGGTCGCTTTCTCAGCATACAAACGCATATGGCCTTTGTTTACCAACATAACGCGGCTGCGGCCTTGGTTTCGGAAGGAAACTTCACCGATGACAAACTCATCAGGCTGATATTTCTCCGCAACTTGCGCGTATTTCAAACCGATAGTGGCAATTTGCGGACTGGTAAATACCACGCCGATTACGCTACGGCGCAAACCGCCCTCAATATTCGGGAAAATAGCGGCATTGTGACCGGCAATTTTGCCTTGGTCAGAAGCTTCATGCAGCAGAGGCAGTTGGTTGGATGCATCGCCTGCGATAAAGATGTGCGGAATGCTGGTTTGCATGGTCAGCGGATCGGCAACAGGCACGCCACGTGCATCTTTTTCGATATTCAGGTTTTCCAAACCGATATTGTCCACGTTCGGACGGCGACCGGCGGCAGCCAAAGCATATTCGGCATGGAATATACCTTTTTCGCCATCTTGTTCCCAATGAACTTCAACATTGCCTTCTGCGTCCAATTTGACTTCGGTTTTGGCATCCAAATGCAAGGTCAACTCTTCACCAAAAACGGTTTTGGCTTCTTCAGCGACAACAGGGTCGGAAATACCGCCAATAGCGCCTGCTACGCCAAAAATTTCAACTTTTACGCCCAAACGGTGCAAAGCCTGACCCAACTCTAAGCCGATTACACCAGGACCGAATACGGCCACACTCTTAGGCAGGGTATCCCAAGAGAAAACATCATCGTTCACAATCAAGCGATCGCCCAAAACTTCCCACTGAGGGAAAATCACAGGGCGCGAACCGGTAGCAATCACAAAACTTTTTGCAGTGATTTGAGTGTGGTCATCGATTTGGACGGTGTGTTCGTCAACAAATTTTGCCGTACCCATAATACGCTTGTCGGCAGGCCACTCTTCTACATCACTGACTACAAAACCAACAAAACGGTCGCGTTCGGACTTCACGCGGTGCATGACTTCTTCGCCGTTTACCGTTACGCTGTCTTTATCCAAATGCACGCCAAACGGATCGGTATGCAGAGCATGATGGCGCGCTTCCGCAGCTGCAATCAGCAATTTGGACGGCATACAGCCGACACGCGCACAAGTTGTTCCGAATACATTGTTTTCAATCAGGTAAACATTATCTGTATGAAGTCGAGCATTGCGAAATGCGCCCATACCGGCTGTACCGCCACCCAGTACTACCACATCTGCTTGAATTTTTTTCATATTTTATCCTTACTGTCTATATCCAAACCGATATTGCCATCAGGTTATCCGTTTTCAGACGGCCTAAACTTCATAAACTATCAAAATTTAAAAATCAATAGCCAATATCTAAATATCGATTTAAAACAATAATCTCAAATTCTACTTGTAAATATAGAGTTATTCAGAACGCCGATTTGCAAACGTCGTCTGAATAACTCTATATTTGGGTCTTTCAGACGGCCTTTTCAAGCCGTCTTAAGCATACAGGCAATTAGTTTTTAGCCAAGTAAGCTTCCAAGTCTTCGCTGCCACCGATGTATTTACCGCCGATGAATACTTGAGGAGCAGTCATCTTGCCGGTAATAGCGCGTACGGAAGTAACAGTTGCATCTTTGCCCAATACGATTTCTTCGTAAGACAAGCCTTTGTCTTGCAGCGCTTTTTTAGCTTTAGCACAGAATTGGCAGCCAGGTTTGGTGAAGATGGCAACAGACTCTTGAGCTTTCCAGTCAGGAGCAATGTATTTCAACATAGTGTCAGCGTCAGACACTTTGAAAGGATCGCCTGGCTCTTCAGGTTCGATAAACATTTTTTCAATCACGCCGTCGTTAACCAGCATGGAGTAACGCCAAGAGCGTTTGCCGAAGCCCAAGTCTTCTTTGCCAACCAACATGCCCATGCCTTCAGTGAATTCACCATTACCATCAGGAATCATGTAGATGTTGTCAGCTTCTTCTTCAGCAGCCCAAGCGTTCATTACGAAAGTGTCGTTTACAGATACGCAGTAGATTGCGTCAACACCGTTTTCTTTGAACGCGCCAAACAATTCGTTGTAGCGTGGCAGGTGAGAAGAAGAGCAAGTTGGAGTAAATGCGCCAGGCAGAGAGAACACGACTACTTTTTTGCCTTTGAACAAATCATCAGTAGAAACATCTTTCCAAGTGT
>NZ_JBQCWY010000366.1:0-3042 GCF_051956955.1 Neisseria sp. P0021.S005
GACGAATTGGTCGAAATTACCGGTGTTGACGAAGAAGAAGCCAAAAAAGTGATTTTGGCTGCACGCGAACACTGGTTTACTGAAGAAAACAACTAAGGGGGTACTGAATGAGTAATACAACCGTAGCACAATTTGCCGCCGAACTAAACCGCCCCGTCGATGATTTGCTCAAACAATTGAAAGAAGCCGGCGTCAACAAAAACAGCGGTAATGACAGCCTGACCACTGACGACAAACAATTGCTGACCGCTTACCTGCAAAAGAAAAATGGCAGCAACAGCGGCACCATCAGCATCCGCCGCAAAAAAACCGAAGTCAGCACCGTTGACGGCGTAAAAGTGGAAACACGCCGCCGCAGCCGTGCCGTTACCATTCCTTCTTCCGAAGAATTGGCCGCGGAAGCCAAAGCCAAAGTAGCGGCTGAAAACCAAAAAGCCGAAGCAGAAAAAGCAGCCGCAAAAGCTGCCGAAGAAAAAGCCAAAGCTGAAGCAGAAGCAGCCGCAAAAGCCGAAGCCCGCGCCAAAGCAGAGGCCGAAGCAGCCAGACTGAAAGCAGCCAAAGCCGCACCAAAAGCGGAAGGCAAACCTGCCGAAGCTAAAAAAGAAGAAGCCAAACCGGTTGAAGCTGTAGAAGCCAAGACCGAAGTAAAAGTTGAAGCTAAAGCAGACAACAAGCCGTCTGAAAAATCCGTTGAAGCTGAAAAACCAGCCGAAGCCAAGAAACCTGCCAAAGCCAAACAAGACAAAGGCGGCAAAGGCAAAGAAGCGAAAAAGGCAGCTAAACCTGCCGCTCCTGCCGTACCGCAACCTGTCGTCAGCGTGGAAGAACAGGCTCAACGCGATGAAGAAGCCCGTCGTGCCGCCGCCCTGCGTGCGCATCAAGAAGCCTTGTTGAAAGAAAAACAAGAGCGTCAAGCACGCCGTGAAGCCATAAAACAACAGGCCGAGAAAGACTCAAAACCTACTAAAGAAGCCAAATCAGGCGAACGCAGTAAACCTGCCGAGAAAGCTAAAGCAGCATCCGGCGAAGGCAAATCCGAACACAACGCGCGCAGTAAAAAAGAAGACCGTCGTGAGCGTGATGAAGACACTCAAGGCCGCAATGCTAAAGGCAAAGGCGGCAAAGGTGGTCGCGACCGCAACAATACACGCACTGGCGACGACGAGCGCGTACGCGGCGGCAAAAAAGGCAAAAAACTCAAACTTGAGCCAAACCAACACGCCTTCCAAGCGCCGACCGAACCTGTCGTACACGAAGTTTTAGTGCCTGAAACCATTACCGTTGCCGACTTGGCACACAAAATGGCCGTTAAAGGCGTCGAAGTGGTTAAAGCCCTGATGAAAATGGGCATGATGGTAACCATCAACCAATCCATCGACCAAGACACTGCCCTGATTGTTGTGGAAGAACTCGGCCACATCGGCAAACCTGCCGCCGCCGACGATCCTGAAGCCTTCTTGGATGAAGGCGTTGAAGCAGTAGAAGCCGAAGCATTGCCGCGTCCTCCGGTTGTTACCGTGATGGGTCACGTTGACCACGGTAAAACTTCCCTACTGGACTACATCCGCCGCGCCAAAGTGGTACAAGGCGAAGCGGGCGGCATTACCCAACACATCGGCGCATACCACGTTGAAACCCCTCGCGGCGTGATTACCTTCTTGGATACTCCGGGTCACGAAGCGTTTACCGCCATGCGTGCGCGCGGTGCGAAAGCAACCGATATCGTGATTCTTGTTGTAGCAGCCGACGACGGCGTGATGCCGCAAACCATCGAGGCGATTGCCCATGCTAAAGCTGCGGGCGTACCAATTGTGGTTGCCGTCAACAAAATCGATAAAGAAGCCGCCAACCCAGAGCGTATCCGCCAAGAGCTGACCGCGCACGAAGTCGTGCCGGACGAATGGGGCGGCGATGTACAATTTATCGACGTTTCCGCTAAAAAAGGCCTGAACATCGATGCATTGCTCGAAGCCGTCTTGCTCGAAGCCGAAGTTTTGGAACTGACTGCCCCAGTCGATGCACCTGCCAAAGGTATCATCGTAGAGGCACGTTTGGACAAAGGCCGCGGCGCGGTTGCCACCCTCTTGGTACAAAGCGGTACGCTGAAAAAGGGCGATATGCTGCTGGCCGGTACTGCATTCGGTAAAATCCGTGCAATGGTTGACGAAAACGGCAAAGCCATCAATGAAGCCGGTCCGTCTATCCCTGTCGAAATCCTCGGCTTGTCCGACGTTCCGAACGCAGGCGAAGATGCAATGGTATTGGCCGACGAGAAAAAAGCGCGCGAAATCGCCCTCTTCCGTCAAGGCAAATACCGCGACGTGCGCTTGGCCAAACAACAGGCCGCAAAACTGGAAAACATGTTCAACAACATGGGCGAAAACCAAGCCCAATCCTTGTCCGTCATCATCAAAGCAGACGTACAAGGTTCTTACGAAGCTTTGGCGGGCAGCCTGAAAAAACTGTCCACAGACGAAGTGAAAGTGAACGTGTTGCACAGCGGCGTTGGCGGCATTACCGAATCTGATGTCAACTTGGCCATCGCTTCCGGCGCATTCATCATCGGCTTTAACGTCCGTGCAGATGCTTCCGCACGCAAACTGGCTGAAAATGAAAACGTGGAAATCCGTTACTACAACATCATTTACGATGCCATCGACGACGTGAAAGCCGCCATGAGCGGTATGCTCTCTCCGGAAGAGAAAGAGCAAGTAACCGGCACGGTCGAAATCCGTCAGGTTATCTCCGTTTCCAAAGTCGGCAACATTGCAGGCTGTATGGTTACCGACGGCGTGGTCAAACGCGATTCCCATGTCCGCCTCATCCGCAACAACGTGGTTATCCATACCGGCGAGCTGTCTTCTTTGAAACGCTACAAAGACGACGTCAAAGAAGTCCGCATGGGCTTCGAGTGCGGTCTGATGCTCAAAGGCTACAACGAGATTATGGAAGGCGACCAACTCGAATGTTTCGACATCGTCGAAGTTGCCCGTACTCTGTAATCAGACAGGCCGTCTGAAAAATCAGAAGCAGGTTTTGCAA
>NZ_JBQCWY010000367.1:0-3039 GCF_051956955.1 Neisseria sp. P0021.S005
TTGCAAAACCTGCTTCTGATTTTTCAGACGGCCTGTCTGATTACAGAGTACGGGCAACTTCGACGATGTCGAAACATTCGAGTTGGTCGCCTTCCATAATCTCGTTGTAGCCTTTGAGCATCAGACCACACTCGAAGCCCATGCGGACTTCTTTGACGTCGTCTTTGTAGCGTTTCAAAGAAGACAGTTCGCCGGTATGGATAACCACGTTGTTGCGGATGAGGCGGACATGGGAATCGCGTTTGACCACGCCGTCGGTAACCATACAGCCTGCAATATTGCCGACTTTGGATACGCTGATAACCTGACGGATTTCGACCGTGCCGGTTACTTGCTCTTTCTCTTCCGGAGAGAGCATACCACTCATGGCGGCTTTCACGTCGTCAATGGCATCATAAATGATGTTGTAGTAACGGATTTCCACGTTTTCATTCTCAGCTAGTTTGCGTGCGGAAGCATCTGCACGGACGTTAAAGCCGATGATGAATGCGCCGGAAGCAATGGCCAAGTTGACATCAGATTCGGTAATGCCGCCCACGCCGCTGTGCAACACGTTCACTTTCACTTCGTCGGTGGACAGTTTTTTCAGGCTGCCCGCCAAAGCTTCGTAAGAACCTTGTACGTCTGCCTTAATGATGACAGACAAGGATTGGGCTTGGTTTTCGCCCATGTTGTTGAACATGTTTTCCAGTTTCGCAGCCTGTTGTTTGGCCAAGCGCACGTCGCGGTATTTGCCTTGACGGAAGAGGGCGATTTCGCGCGCTTTTTTCTCGTCGGCCAACACCATTGCATCTTCGCCTGCGTTCGGTACGTCGGACAAGCCGAGGATTTCGACAGGGATAGAAGGGCCGGCTTCATTGATGGCTTTGCCGTTTTCGTCAACCATTGCACGGATTTTACCGAATGCAGTACCGGCCAGCAGCATATCGCCTTTTTTCAGCGTACCGCTTTGAACCAGCAATGTGGCAACCGCGCCGCGGCCTTTGTCCAAACGTGCCTCAACAATGATACCTTTGGCAGGTGCATCGACTGGGGCAGTCAGTTCCAAAACTTCAGCTTCGAGCAAGACGGCTTCGAGCAATGCATCGATGTTCAGGCCTTTTTTAGCGGAAACGTCGATAAACTGTACATCGCCGCCCCATTCGTCAGGCACGACTTCGTGCGCAGTCAGCTCTTGGCGGATACGCTCTGGGTTGGCGGCTTCTTTATCGATTTTGTTGACGGCAACCACCATCGGTACGCCCGCAGCTTTAGCGTGGGCAATGGCTTCGATGGTTTGCGGCATCACGCCGTCGTCGGCTGCAACCACAAGAATCACGATATCGGTTGCTTTCGCACCGCGCGCACGCATTGCGGTAAACGCTTCGTGACCCGGAGTATCCAAGAAAGTAATCACGCCGCGAGGGGTTTCAACGTGGTATGCACCGATGTGTTGGGTAATGCCACCCGCTTCGCCTTGTACCACTTTGGCGCGGCGGATGTAGTCCAGCAGGGAAGTTTTACCGTGGTCAACGTGACCCATCACGGTAACAACCGGTGGACGCGGCAATGCTTCGGCTTCTACTGCTTCAACGCCTTCATCCAGGAATGCTTCAGGGTCGTCGGCTGCAGCAGGTTTGCCGATGTGGCCGAGTTCTTCCACCACAATCAGGGCAGTGTCTTGGTCGATGGATTGGTTGATGGTTACCATCATGCCCATTTTCATCAGGGCTTTAACCACTTCGACGCCTTTAACGGCCATTTTGTGTGCCAAATCGGCAACGGTAATGGTTTCAGGTACCAAAACTTCGTGTACGACAGGTTCGGTTGGTGCTTGGAAGGCGTGTTGGTTTGGCTCAAGTTTGAGTTTTTTGCCTTTTTTGCCGCCGCGTACGCGCTCGTCGTCGCCAGTGCGTGCATTGCGGTCACGTCCGCCTTTGCCGCCTTTGCCTTTAGCATTGCGGCCTTGAATGTCTTCATCACGCTCACGACGGTCTTCTTTTTTACCGCGCACGTTGTGTTCGGATTTGCCTTCGCCGGATGCTGCTTTGGCTTTCTCGGCAGGTTTGTTGCGTTCGCCTGATTTGGCTTCTTTCGTAGGTTTTGAGTCTTGAGCGGCCTGTTGTTTCATGGCTTCGCGGCGTGCTTGACGCTCTTGTTTTTCTTTCAACAAAGCTTCTTGATGCGCACGCAGGGCGGCGGCACGACGGGCCTCTTCATCGCGTTGAGCCTGTTCTTCCACGCTGACGACAGGTTGCGGTACGGCAGGAGCGACAGGTTTGGCTGCCTTTTTCGCTTCTTTGCCTTTGCCGCCTTTGTCTTGTTTGGCTTTGGCAGTTTTTTTGGCTTCGGCTGGTTTTTCAGCTTCAACGGATTTTTCAGACGGCTTGTTGTCTGCTTTAGCCTCAACTTTTGCTTCGGCCTTGGCTTCTACGGCTTCAACCGGTTTGGCTTCTTCTTTTTTGGCTTCGGCAGGTTTGCCTTCCGCTTTTGGTGCGGTTTTGGCTGCTTTCAGTCTGGCTGCTTCGGCCTCTGCTTTAGCACGGGCTTCGGCTTTGGCGGCAGCTTCTGCTTCAGCTTTGGCTTTTTCTTCGGCAGCTTGGGAGGCTGCTTTTTCTGCTTCGGCTTTTTGGTTTTCCGCTGCTACTTTGGCTTTGGCTTCCGCTGCCAATTCTTCGGAAGAAGGAATAGTAACGGCACGGCTGCGGCGGCGTGTTTCTACTTTTACGCCGTCAACGGTGCTGACTTCGGTTTTTTTGCGGCGGATGCTGATGGTGCCGCTGTTGCTGCCGTTTTTCTTTTGCAGGTAAGCGGTCAGCAATTGTTTGTCGTCAGTGGTTATGCTGTCATTACCGCTGTTTTTATTGACCCCGGCTTCTTTCAATTGTTTAAGCAAATCATCGACGGGGCGGTTTAGTTCGGCGGCAAATTGCGCTACGGTTGTATTACTCATTCAGTACCCCCTTAGTTGTTTTCTTCAGTAAACCAGTGTTCGCGTGCAGCCAAAATCACTTTTTTGGCTTCTTCTTCGTCAACACCGGTAATTTCGACCAATTCGTC
>NZ_JBQCWY010000368.1:0-3032 GCF_051956955.1 Neisseria sp. P0021.S005
GGGCTGTGGTTTTCAAATGGCGGTGGCGTAAATAGTTGGTCTCTATTGCTCATGTATAACCTTTATTATGTTTTGCTGGCGATAGTCGAAACATCATCCGCAATAATTTGGACAGTAGTCGGAATGATGTTCTCATTATGGAATAGTCGGTCTATTATAAATGATTTCAGACGGCCTGCGTTTTTTGCAAAGGCTTTGTTGTCAATATAGTTGGAAAAGTGTGCGATTAAGGTGCAAGCAAAAAGGTTGGCTTTAGTATTTTTTGAAAAAACAAAAAAACGCCGCATTTCTGCGGCGTTTTGCTACTAAGTATTAATGAGCACTTTCTTGCAATGCCAAGTCTACACGCTCACGCAACTCTTTACCCGGTTTGAAGTGGGGAACATGTTTTTCAGGCACTTCCACACGTTCGCCGGTTTTAGGGTTGCGCCCGATACGGGCAGGGCGGTGGTTCAAGTCGAAGCTGCCGAAGCCGCGGATTTCGATACGTTGTCCACGAGCCAGTGAGCGGGTCATGGTATCAACCAAGACTTTTACACTGTATTCGACATCTTTAGCCAGCAGTTGGTTGCCATTTTTTTCGGCAAACACTTCTGCGAGGCGAACCATCAATTCAGACTTCGTCATGTCTGCAACCTTATTCTTGGTCGCCGGACAGTTTGGCTTTCAGCAAGTCGCCCAGGCTGGTAGTACCGGCATTGGCAGTTGCAGCGGCGTTAACTGAATTCAGCGCTTCGCGGTTTTCTTTAGCGTCTTTCGCTTTAACAGACAGACGGATGCTGCGGTTTTTGCGGTCAACGGTAACGATAACGGCTTCAACTTCGTCGCCTTCTTTCAGTTTGGTAGTCAGGTCTTCAACGCGGTCAGCGGCGAATTCAGAAGCAGGCAGGTAGCCTTCAACTTCTTCAGACAGAGCGACTACGGCACCTTTGGCGTCAACAGATTTCACAGAACCTTTAACCAAAGAACCTTTGTCGTTTACGCTGATGAAGTTACCGAACGGATCGCCTTCAAGTTGTTTGATACCCAAAGAGATACGTTCTTTTTCAACGTCGATGGCCAATACAACGGCTTCAACTTCTTCGCCTTTTTTGTATTTGCGTACAGCTTCTTCGCCGGCTTCAGTCCAAGACAGGTCAGACAAGTGAACCAGACCGTCGATACCGCCAGGCAGACCTACGAATACGCCGAAGTCAGTGATAGATTTAACTGCGCCGGAGATTTTGTCGCCTTTGTTGTGGTTGGCGGCAAACTCTTCCCAAGGGTTAGCTTGACATTGTTTCATGCCCAAAGAGATACGGCGGCGGTCTTCGTCGATTTCCAGGATCATGACTTCAACTTCGTCACCCAGTTGAACAACTTTGCTTGGGTGTACGTTTTTGTTGGTCCAATCCATTTCGGAAACGTGTACCAAACCTTCGATGCCTTGTTCGATTTCAACGAATGCACCGTAGTCGGTCAGGTTGGATACTTTACCGAACAGGCGGGTACCTTGTGGGTAACGACGGGTCAGACCGCTCCAAGGATCTTCGCCCAGTTGTTTCATGCCCAGGGAAACGCGTTGTTTGTCTTGGTCGAATTTCAGGACTTTGGCTTCTACTTCTTGACCAACTTCCAAAACTTCGCTTGGGTGTTTCACACGGCGCCATGCCAAGTCGGTGATGTGCAACAGACCGTCGATGCCGCCCAAGTCAACGAATGCACCGTAATCGGTGATGTTTTTAACGATACCTTTGATAACTGAACCTTCTTGCAGGTTTTCCAGCAAGGCTTTGCGTTCTTCGCCCAAAGTAGCTTCCAGAACAGCGCGGCGGGACACAACGACGTTGTTGCGTTTTTTGTCCAGTTTGATCACTTTGAATTCAATTTCTTTGCCTTCGAAGTGAGAAGTGTCTTTTACGGGACGTACGTCAACCAAAGAACCCGGCAGGAATGCGCGGATGCTGTTGATCATAACAGTCAGACCGCCTTTGACTTTGCCATTGATAACGCCGGACAGGATGTCGCCGTTTTCCATAGCTTCTTCCAAAGCGATCCAGTCGGCAGCGCGTTTGGCTTTTTCGCGGGACAGTTTGGTTTCGCCGAAGCCGTTTTCAACAGATTCGATGGTAACGGTAACGAAATCGCCAACTTTAACTTCAATCTCGCCCTGAGCGTTTTTGAATTCAGCAACATCAATCAGAGATTCTGATTTCAGACCTGCGTTAACGGTAACGAAGTTTTGATCGATGCCGACTACTTCGGCAGTAATCACTTCACCTGGGTTCATCTCTTGCAGGGTAAAGCTTTCTTCCAGCAGCTGGGCAAAATTTTCCATAGTCATATATACTCTTTTCGGTACACCGCCAAGGGGTGCGGGTTAGGTTTGAAATGACCTGCCGTCCTTGGCGCGGCAGGTTGGGAAATGTTTTCAGACGGCCTTGTTATAGGGTTAACAGGCCGTCTGAAATGAAAACTTCGCGATTATACTCCAAATTTTAAACTTTATGATACCAATCAAGCACTTTTTTTACAGCTTCTTCGATAGAAAGGTTGTCAGTGTCTAAAAGCAGGGCGTCGGGCAGCTGTTTCAATGGGGCAACAGGGCGGCGGCGGTCTGCTTCGTCGCGCGCTTCAATGTCCGACAAGATACGCTCGAATGCCACGCCTTCGCATGGGATACCGAGTTGTTTGGCACGACGTTGGGCACGAACATTGGCACTTGCAGTCAGGAAGATTTTTAATGCGGCATCAGGGAAAATAACCGAGCCGATATCGCGGCCGTCGGCGACCAAACCTTTTTCGGTCAGGAAATCGCGTTGGCGCTGCAAAAGGGCGGTACGCACTTTAGGCAACTGCGCGACGGCAGATGCACCCATGCCGATGGCTTCGGTACGGATTTGCTCGGATACATCTTCGCCGTTTAATAACACGACGCTGCCTTCAAATTGTGCGGGCAAAGTTTCTGCCAGTGTGCTGACGGCGTCTTCATCTGTCCAGGCAACATTTTGTTTTTGTGCGTAAAGCGCGGTCAGGCGGTAAAGCGCACCGGA
>NZ_JBQCWY010000369.1:0-3026 GCF_051956955.1 Neisseria sp. P0021.S005
CCAATATTCAAATCTATTACAATAGAAACTATCTAAATCATATATTATTTAATAATCATTATTGTTTAAGAATAAAAACGTAAAATCAAATAGCTAGAAAAAGCGTTTAAATAAAGCAACAAGTAAATCTAACGGGGATTACCGTTGAGAGCGAAAAAATAACACTTTATCGGAAGAGTTGATTTGCGAAACCAAACGCATATAAAATTTGGACAAGGATTCCGAATGCATTGAAGGAAGTTGACAAAAAGTGACTTGTTAAGAAACAAGCTGACAAAAAACGGCACATCGTTTCCCAAACTTCACAAGCTTCCCAAAATGTATCAGCATAAAATCCCATAAAACAGGCTTTTAGCTGCTATTCGGCCGAGTAGAGACTTTTGGCACGGGAATTGCATACACGAGATTACGGCATGAAACCGCATAAAGGGGAAACTCTGAAATGCGGCAAATGTGTGGACAGGCAGTTTACAGCCGAGCAACACGTCCCAAAAGAAATCAAACCCCTTACAGGAAAATCGATATGAATAAAGTCTTTAAAGTCATTTGGAACCACGCGACCCAGACATGGACCGCGGTTTCCGAGATCAGCCATGCACACGGCAAAAAATCCGCTTCTGACAAGCGTAAAGCCGTAGCTGCTGCAGTTGCAGCGGCAGGTGCTTTGATGGCTTCTAGTGCTGCTCAAGCAGGTGTGGAAACATCTGCTAGTACGATTACCATTAAATCAGATAATACCGGGAATGTCATTGGTACCAATCAAGGTATTGGCAATATCAATATCGGTACTGGCGCAAATACTTACAGAAACAACGGTAATAATGTAGTCTCTCATGACGCAATTGCGATTGGTTCTAGTGCGACTGGTACTGGTGATAAATCAGTAGCTATTGGTAAAGATGCAAAAGCAATTCAAGAAAATGGTGTTGCAGTTGGTTTTGGTGCAACTAATCAGTCTATTGACTCTGTTGCGATCGGTACAAAAGCAACATCAGGCAAAGATATGGACGTAGCTATTGGTAAGCAAGCAAATGCTAGTGGTGGCGAGTCTCTTGCTTTTGGTTCTGGATCAAAAGCATCTGGTCAGGCTACTATTGCCGTAGGTAAATCATCTAATGCTTCTGGTTCTTCTGCAGTTTCTGTTGGTTATGAGTCTGCTGCAGCTGGTAATAATGCTGTAGCTGTTGGTAAAAATACGACTGCAAGTGCTACCAATGCGGTTGCTGTTGGTTTGCGTGCTACTGCTACCGGTACTCGAGCTATTGCAACAGGTGCTGGTTCTACAGCAAGTGGCGAGCAATCTCTCGCAACAGGTTTTACAGCAAAAGCTTTGGGTAATAACTCTGTCGCTCATGGTAATGACGCAGTTGCTAGCCAAGCTGCTGACGTTGCTGTAGGTTTTGAAGCAAAAGCTGATGGTACCTCTACTGGTGCTGATGGTGATGGTGTTGTGGGTGCTAATAATGCCGGTTCAGCTATGGCAATCGGTACTAATGCTCAAGCAACCGGTATCGTAGCAACTGCCATCGGTCAACGTTCTCAAGCCCTGGCAAACGGTGCGGTAGCATTGGGTGGCGATGCTCAAGCTAAAAAAGGTTCTGCCGTAGCAATCGGTCGCGGTTCTGTCGCTGACGGCATTTCTGCTTCTGCCTTCGGTCCTGCTGCTAAAGCAAGTGCTCAATACGCGGTAGCATTGGGTGTACAAAGTAACGCTGCTTCTACGCAAGCGATTGCATTAGGCCGTGGCGCTCAAGCCAATGGCGGTGAATATGCAACTGCTCTGGGTAACGATGCTCAAGCAACAGCTAGAAACACTCTGGCTTTGGGTACTGAAGCTAAATCTACTATCGAAAACAGCGTAGCTCTGGGTAACGGTTCTACAACCAGCAACTTCGTACCTACTAGCAGCGGTACTGTTCGCGGCTACACTTACGGTGGTTTTGCAGGCGCAACCAGTGGTTTAAATGACGGCGCAGTATTGTCTGTAGGTTCTGCAGGTAAAGAACGTCAAATCCAAAACGTTGCCGCAGGCCGTATTTCTCAAACTTCTACCGATGCAATCAACGGCTCTCAATTGTTCGCCGTAGCAAGCCGCATCGAAAATCTGAATCCGTTTGTATTCTCAGGCCACAATGAGAGCGGTAGCTCACCAGATGTAGGTAGATACACATACGATCCTAAATCAAATGCCGGTAACACCCTGAAACTGATCGCTGGTGAAGGTCTGAAAATGACTTCAAACGGCACTAACGAATACACCCTGAGCGTAGTAGGTGGTGGTGCTAAAGGCGAAAAAGGTGATGCTGGTCCTGCTGGCCCTAAAGGCGAAAAAGGCGATACTGGTCCTGCTGGTGCTAAAGGCGCAAAAGGCGATACTGGTCCTGCTGGTGCTAAAGGTGATACTGGTGATACTGGTCCTAAAGGCGACAAAGGCGAAAAAGGTGATACCGGTGAAAACGGCCTGAACGGTAGCAGCGTTACAGGTACTGTTGTAAACAATAATGACGGTACTCATACCATCACTATTACCAATGAAGGTGATGGCTCAGTGACTACTACCATCGTTAAAGACGGTAAAAACGGTAAAGATGGTAAAGACGGCGCTACTGGCGCAGCAGGCGCTAAAGGCGAAAAAGGTGACACTGGTGCCGCTGGCGAAAAAGGCGAAAAAGGTGACACTGGTGCCGCTGGCGAAAAAGGCGAAAAAGGTGACACTGGTGCCGTAGGTGCCGCTGGCGAAAAAGGCGAAAAAGGTGATACCGGCGCCGCTGGCGAAAAAGGCGAAAAAGGTGACACTGGCGCCGCTGGCGAAAAAGGCGAAAAAGGTGACACTGGCGCTGCTGGCGAAAAAGGCGAAAAAGGTGACACTGGCGCCGCTGGCGAAAAAGGCGAAAAAGGTGATACCGGCGCTACTGGCGAAAAAGGCGAAAAAGGTGAAACTGGTGCCGCAGGTGCAGCTGGCGAAAAAGGCGAAAAAGGTGACACTGGCGCCGCTGGCGAAAAAGGCGAAAAAGGTGACACTGGCG
>NZ_JBQCWY010000370.1:0-3026 GCF_051956955.1 Neisseria sp. P0021.S005
GAGAATAAGGATCACAATGAGTTTGACATACTAATGGTAAAAATTTATATCTTGGATCATGAGATATTCGATATTTATCAGGATCGAAAGATGCTAAAAATTCATCAATATTGGTATCAGATATTTTGTCATCACTAATAAACATCGCTAGAGATGGGTGACCTTGATTTTCCATTTGTTGATTAGTAAAGGATATAAATGCTAACTTGCCATTGTCGTCATACCACATAGATTTATAGTTATTGCCTTTGGGAGAATAAATTCTAGCAACACATAACATAGCTCTATCTTTACAGTCGTTATATTGAGTTTCATCAAACTCAACTGCATGGCACAATAAAGGCAATAGAAAAAACAGGGTTATTAATTTATTACTATACATAAGACGGCTTTCTATTTATTCGATAATAAATCTAGTTTTCAATATTTGATTTTGTTCTGGGTTGGTATACATAATAAATTTTACTGCTCCAAAATCTGATATTAAACCTACAACTTTTCCATTTTCCGTATAATTGTCAGGTTTATTTGCACTAATAATTTTATCTTTTAGATGTGGGAATTTTTCTTTTAGAATATCACTCTGTACATTCATCCCTTTTTTATAAATATTATCTGAGAACATCTTTAGTCTAGCATGATATTGGGCTGCTAAATTTGCATCTTGCAGCAAATTATGCTCTTCAGATGTCAAATTTCGACCTTGTTGTTGTTTCAACTTTATAGGTGTTGCATATGTTAAAAAAGCTTTTAAACGATTATATCGATATTTATGTAAGATTGAATTTAGTTCTGTTTCCGCCTTATCAAATTCTTCACTATTTTGGGTATAATTTTGAGAAATTAAACGTTCAACTATAGGTTGTGTAATAAGTAAACGATTTGCTAAATGCTGATATTCTTTATTTGTTTGAGCATTATCATTCATGTTTGGTGTATTAAAATCACTTGGATCCCAAATCATTTTGGCATATGAATCAACATATAGTGTCGAATTATCTGTAATAGGAAATTTATTTTCATCAGGGTTTTTCATGCTACTAATTAAAAGATTTTCAAATACAGTTTTTCCTTGTAAAACAATTGGTGCTCCTGTTTTATCAGATACCAAAGTTAATACACCATCTAAATTTTCATAATGATAACCATCAATGACTAATCTATTGTTTCCATCAACTTTCAATTTTAAATTTGGAGTAGAGGGTGCGATGATATTAATAAATTGCATTGCGTCATTTTTGTTTGGGAAAGAAATATAATTATTCTCCACCGCACTATTCGCATTCAGGCTGCCTTGCACTCCATCTGTTGCACTGTTGCCCACTGCCGCACCCGTTGCCGTACTCAATAAGTTTGTAATCGCTGTTACAGTTTCTTTCTCTTCCACCGTTAAGTCGCTTCCTTTTTCTTTGCCGTATAACCATTTGCTGATGTAAGGCGCAGCTGCTTCCGCTCCACCTGCACTCAATGCTCCTGCTAGGGCGTTATTGTCCCCTGCTGCTGCAACCGCTGCTCCTAATACCGCGTGAGCAAGAACGTGAGCGGTTTCTTGACTGGCGGTTAGTTTGCCATTCGCGTTTTGACCGGCTAAATCTTTAAAGTGCTGTCCAATCGCATACGATACGGCCGGCGATGCGGTAGCCGCAGCGATGCCTGCTCCGCTTTGGGTCGGCGCAGCTAAGCCTGAGGCTAACATGTTGAGAATGACTTTGCCTTGTTGCCAATTATCTGCTTTTGCTGCCGCATCTTGAGCTTCATGAGCTTTGCGTTTGGCAGTTTCCATATCGCCATTGGCTAATGCCTCGGCTGCTGCTGTTTCGGCTGCTTCTTTGTCTGCTTTGAGTTTGTCTAAATGTTGGTTAATCTCGGTATTGGCTTGTTGGACATTTTTACTAAAATCTTGGCTGACGGTTCTTTGTAAATCCAGTTCACTTTGCACTCTATCTTTGTCAAATACGTTTTTCAGGCTGCCCGAATGTCGTTCGGCGGTGTCTGTGGTTACGTTTGTATCAATATCGGCTTTGGTTTGTGCCGCTGTTTTGCCTGTCAGTCTGATTTGTGTGGCTTCGTCGGTGATGTGTATGTTTCGGGTGTTGATGCCGCTTTTTGTGATGCTGCTTTGACTGTCGCTGTCGCTGCCGTAACCTACTGATGAACTTGCGCCGTTTTTATCCGCTACGCTTGTCAGGTGTTTGTTTTGAGGCTTATTTTGTGCTCCCTGTCCCAGTGTTTTGCCGCTTACGGCAACGCTGGCACCCAATCCAAAACTTTCGCCTTTGTAGCGGCTGTGGTTTTGAATGTCGCTATGGGTGAGGGTGGCCGTCTGAAAGCGGTTTTTGCCTTCGTCTTCTGCGCTTTGGCTGCTGGTGATGATGCCGCCTTTGAGGTCTGTATGGTTTCCGACCTTGATTTGATAGCCGTCTTCTCCGGCATAAATACCGCTTTGCTCGGTTACCGAAGCATGGTCGGCTCGGATTTTGCTTTGGCTGTAATCGCCACTGGCACTGAAGCCATAACCTACGGTAACTTGTGCACTGGCGTTTTGTTGTTTGCTTTGATAGGTTTCAGTATCTTGAACACTTTCTATATGCAGGTTGCGCGTATCTGCCTGTACGCCTTTGCCGATAAGCTGCGCACCTTTGAGGGTGGTATCCCCGCCGTTTCGGATAATCGTTTTGCCGGCCGTGCTACCGATATGGGTGTGGCGGTGGGTTGCTTTTGTCTGATTGCTGTGGTGGCTTGTTGAAAGAAAGGTCGTCTGAAACTGTATTTGTTGTTTCAGACGACCCTCTTGGCTTAAACCCTGAGAACTGCATGCGTACGTTCCGTACACATGCTACTTGTTGAGTTTAAGTTTTATATGGGTTACGGCTTGCTTAATTGGCTTTGGGGAGTTTTAAGCCTGTGTACGTAATGTAATTAGGGTTTACTTACTCTAAAATATAATTAAATTTTTCTTCGAATCCATAATCCTCATCTTGTTTCTTAACTCTTTCTAGAACCTTTACTATTTCAATAAATATATT
>NZ_JBQCWY010000371.1:0-3016 GCF_051956955.1 Neisseria sp. P0021.S005
CATAGGAGTAAAACATGTTCGGAAAAGCCGGATTAGGCGGCCTGATGAAACAGGCTCAACAAATGCAGGAAAACATGAAAAAGGCACAAGCCAAGCTGGCTGAAACCGAAGTTGAAGGTGAAGCAGGCAATGGTTTGGTGAAAGTTGTGATGACGTGTTCGCATGTTGTCCGCAAACTTGAAATCAGCCCTGATTTGATTCAAGAAGCCGCTGACGACAAAGAAATGCTGGAAGATTTGGTATTGGCCGCCATTAATGCCGCTTCTGAAAAAGCCGAAGAAACCACCAACAAAACCATGGGTGCATTCACCCAAGGCCTGCCTGCCGGTATGGGCGATTTCTTCCGTTGATTTAAAAATAAATAAAAGGCCGTCTGAAGCCAGATTTGGGTTTCAGACGGCCTTTTTTATTATGAGGACTCATGGGCTTTCTTTGGGAAAGAACAAGCGTTCCTTATTGATGTAAAAAAGCCTGAACAGCAGTTCAGGCTTTTGAAATTTGGCTCCCCGACCTGGGCTCGAACCAGGGACCTGCGGATTAACAGTCCGTCGCTCTACCGACTGAGCTATCGGGGAATGGGGCGTATTATAATGGCTGGAAAAAATGTGTCAATCCATATTTTCAAGAAAATGGTGCAAAATATTTCAAATGTTTGAATGTTAAAAATATTTTGTAATCAAGTTTCACATACTCCCCAGCCGTTTCAGACGGCCTTTAGTATTTGGCGTTAACCAATTTGCCGTTTTGGAATACTTGTTGCTGCATCACCGTGCCGTTGTAAGCGTAAGTGGTTAACGAGCCGTTACTTGGCGTGGCACGGAACTGCATCAGTTGGTTGCGGCTGAGGACGTAGGGGTCCGTGCGTTTTTGGCTGTTGTCGCTGTAAAAGTCTTGCACGACATATTCGTTGTTGCGTTTGCTGATCAGTTGGCGATGGAAACCGCCTTTGACTGCGCTGTTGCTGGGTGTGCCGTGTGCATCAAAATAGGTCACAATTTGTTCTTCTGAGATACGGATGCCGTCTGAATCCGTGCCTTTGGTGGTTTTGGTTTTATCCAAGCCGACAGGAATGTTGATGGATGTACCCAGGCCGACGTGGCGGCCGATGCTGGTGCCGACGCCTAAACCGACGGAAACGCCGGGCGTGCCGACTGTACATGCGCTGAGTGAAGCGGCCAAAAGGGCAGGTAAGAGAACTTTTTTCATAATGTGTATCCTTGTAATAAGAAATGTTTGTAATGTGGGAAGTATAGTATTTTTGCGGGGGGGCTGGTGTTAGTATTGGTAAAAGGGCGCAAGGCCGTCTGAAAAACAAGATAGAAACGAATATATCATTCTGGTGTAGAATGTGCCGAAATAATGATTTAATAAGAATGTGAATGAATAATGAAAACTTTAAAATTTACGAAGATGCACGGTTTGGGCAATGATTTTATGGTGGTCAATGCCATCAATCAGGACTTTGATCCGTTGGCTGCGCCGCTTGCCCAATGGGCAGACCGCTATCGCGGCGTGGGTTTTGATCAGTTTTTGGTAGTGGAGAAGCCTTCTTCTGATGCGGTCGATTTTCGGTACCGCATTTTCAATGCTGATGGTCGGGAAGTAGAGCAGTGCGGCAATGGCGCGCGTTGTTTTGCGCGTTTTGTCGCGGATAAGGGGTTGACGGATAAAACGGAAATTTTGGTTGAAACGACCAAAGGGATTATTGTGCCGAAGCTGTTGGATAACGGTTTGGTTACCGTCAATATGGGTAAACCGCGTTTCATGCCGTCTGAAATTCCGTTTGTGCCTGCACATGGTGAAAATGAAGATGCGCTGACGCATATTGTCTTGGTCGGTTTGGAATCTGTACCGGTAAGCTGTGTGAATATGGGTAATCCGCATGCGGTAATTTTGGTTGATAATGTTGAAACCGCACCGGTGGAGCATTGGGGCGGCGCTATTGAATCGCACGAGCAGTTTCCTGAACGGGTCAATGTCGGCTTTTTGCAGGTTGAAGATGAGTTGTCAGTCCGCCTGCGCGTGTTTGAACGCGGGGTGGGGGAAACTCAGGCTTGCGGCACTGGAGCGTGTGCGGCCGTGGTGGCAGGCGTGCGCAATGGCTTGCTGAAAGCGGGTGCGCCTGTGCGTGTTACTCTGCCTGGGGGCGAACTGTTTATCAGTTGGGAAGAAGGCGGCGATGTGCAAATGACCGGCCCTGCTGAAACCGTTTTTGAAGGCGAGTTGCAGTATTCATGATGGTTTCTTTGGATTTTTGGTTTGCCGTCGCGTATGCTGCGGTATCGTTGGCATTTATTTTTCGCGCACAGCGGTTTCAATGGCTTTGGGCTACGGTGTTGTTGTGGCTGGGGATTTCGGCACTGGGCGCACGCTTGTTGCCTGGAATGTGGGGCTTTACGCATACAGGCCCTTTGTTCATCCCTCATTTTTATCTGACAATCGCCAGTATTTTCTTCTTTATCGATGACTGCAGTAAAACGGAAGACAAAAAGTTTTGGTCGGCAGGCGAATATGCCGGTTTGACCTTATTTGCAGTTTCCAATGTCGTCATGACTTTGGCTTTTGTTTTCTTGGCAGGCGTGGTTTATTTCATCTTGCCGCTGGCAGGCTCGGTTTTTGCATGGGTGGCCTTACTGAAAATTTATGCTTTGAAACCCATTTATTGGTTTGTCTTGCAGGGCGTGTTGATGCTGGTGTTTTATCTGCACCGTGTGGTTGTTTGCAAGCAGTCTGCCTCTCTTTTCAGTATGCGGCAGATGTGGGCAGGCTGGATGGTTGCCGTCGTGATGCAGGCTGTGGTTGCCGTTACATTGATTTTTGAGCGCAGTGGATATTGACCGCGCTTGAACCAAAAGTTATAAAGAAAGAAATTTTCGATATTGGTTTTTTAGACGGCCTGAGTTTAATATGCAGGCTGTATTACATCTAAATCAGGAGCAGGAAATGAAAATTGCAAATAATATTACCGAGCTGATCGGCAACACACCTCTGGTGAAACTGAACCGCCTGACCGAAG
>NZ_JBQCWY010000372.1:0-2997 GCF_051956955.1 Neisseria sp. P0021.S005
TAATCGTCCGCACCCATTTCCAAACCAATAATGCGGTCGATGTCGTCACCTTTTGCAGTCAGCATGATGATGGGTACAGTGCTTTGGGTACGTACGTTTTTCAATACGTCCAAACCGTTCATTTTAGGCATCATGGAGTCTAATACGACGACATCGTATTGTCCGGTCAGAATTTCTTGAACGCCGGCTTCGCCGTCAGGAACGCTGTGAACGTTGAGGCCTTCGGCAGTCAGGTATTCGGTCAGCAATTCGGTCAAGAGGGCATCGTCATCTACGAGTAATACGCGACTCATGGAATTTCCTTTTCGTGATTGTATGCGCCGTAGCACTAAATAGGCGGTGCGGCGATTAAAATAGAGTTGTATTCAATCTTAACATGCAATCTGCTTTTGTTGATAGCGTAATTTTCTGTGCTTTTGCGCTTTTTTGCATAG
Organism: Neisseria sp. P0021.S005; assembly: GCF_051956955.1. Taxonomy (NCBI): domain Bacteria; kingdom Pseudomonadati; phylum Pseudomonadota; class Betaproteobacteria; order Neisseriales; family Neisseriaceae; genus Neisseria; species Neisseria sp. P0021.S005. The sequence goes on from NZ_JBQCWY010000372.1 coordinate 435, forward strand.
AAACTTGTCGCTCTTTACATTTTCAGACGGCCTGTAAGGACAAACTGACAATTGAGTGTGTTTTGTTTAGGGTTTATCACAAGATTTGGCAGTTTGGTGTTTCGGTGCATTGATGAAATCTTTGCAATCAGACAAAAGTTTGGGCAGTAGTGGGGCGAATGCCGGATGGCTGCGTATTTTGTCGGCGTAGAAATACATCATATAGGGGTAATAATATTGCACTGCCTGCATCCATTGCGCACCTTCTTCTTTTTTACCTTGTCGATAGAGGTAAAGGCCGACTTGGTAGGCGCTGGAGTAGGGGCGGTAGGTCAGGGCTTTGAGTGCGGCTTCTTCCGCCCATGGGCGGATGTAGGCATCGGTCGGGTCGGCACGTCTGCTCAAACTTAAATCGGCGTAATAGGCAAGCATGGGGCTTTCTTTGGAGAGCTGCTGCAAGCCGTCAATTTTGTTTTGAACTGTTTGCGGATCGTCGGTTTTCCCTACACGGCTATATTGGGTCAGATTTTGATATTCCCAGCTGAGGTTTGCCATGCCGATTAAAATCGATAAAGCAGCTATACCGCCTGTCCATTGTCTGATTCGGGTAGATAAAGGGCCGTCTGAAACATCTTTCGGATAAGAAGGTGTCAGCGACAGAATCAGGCTGAATACGGTAAGGAAGTAGATATACCAAAGCGGATATTCGAGCATGCTGTGGCAGAGGCTGACGGCGGCGGCAGTCAGCAAAAATAGGGAAGCCGGTGTTTGGTTGCGGCCTGATAGTCGCCATACGGCTGCAAGCAGGGTTAAGGTTGCCAGCAAGGTGCCGGCAATGCCCATTTCGGACAGCAACTGCATGACGATATTGTGCGAATGGGTAAACAGTACGCCGAGGATATTGTTGGGGAAATATTGTTGCTGGGCATTGATCAGAAAGGTTTGCTGGGCAAAGCTGTTCCAGCCGTGACCGAACCAAGGTGCGGATTGAAAGGCAATCCATGCCTTGCTCCATTCGATTTGGCGCATGGAGCCTTCAAAACCGCTGGTGCCTGCGCGTTCGACGGCGGTTTCGTATTTGATGTTGCCAAACAAATCCAACAGGCTGCCCATGCCGAATTGGAAAGCGGCGGCCAGGATGGCGGTCAGAAGGAAAATGCACAGTGCGCGTTTGTGTTGGAAACGGGTACGCCAAAACCATAACGGCGTAATCAGGAATAGGGCGGCAATGTAGCCTAAGATGGTGCGCGAGTTGACAAGGCCGAGGGTCGCAGTCAATGCCAATACAAACAGAAAACCTGCTGTATTGGACATTTTGCGCGCCGTCCATAAATAGGATGCCGCCAAAATGCCCCACATTAAATAATGTCCCAAATGATTGCGCTGGCCGAGTTGGCCGTTTACGGTACCGCTGCTTCGGGCAATGATGCCGTTCAACCACTCTACGTTAGACCAGCCTTTAAATTGCAGCCAGACGATGACGGCCTGTATGGTTGCACCTATCAATAAAGACCAAGCAAAGATGCTGACGACGCGTTCCTGTCCGTAAGCTGCTACCCAGCCCCGCACCGACCATGCGCCCAGTGCCAAAATAACAAAGGTCCAGGCGGTAATATCGCTCATGCCGGGGTAGGTGGAATACATGAGGCGCGCTTGGAGCGACCAAAATGCGGCCATGGCAAACAAGCCGATACTGAGTGCAGGAAGGCGGATATTCAGCAGACTTTTGTGTGCGCTAATCAAAGTCAGTACCAATGAGCCGCTCAGAGAGATGGCTTCCAAATAAAAGCTGGGCAGTGGACCGACTCGGTAGAGCGAGAGAAAAGGGACGGCGCAAATCCAAAGAAAACTGAGCCATAAAGGCCAAAAGGTTTTTACTGAAGATTCAGTCAGGCCGTCTGAAAGAGTGTGGTAGGTCATTTTGATGTGTGTTTTTGTTGTTTGATAAATGCAAGGCAGCCGAGGAAAAAGGCAATGCACAATAATACAGAAACGGCGGCGCAAATCCGGCTGGCGACGGCTGTGTCAGCCAGGCGCATACAGGCTTCGGCAAAGTAAATCAGAATCAGCATGGAGCTGTATTGATAAGTGTAGATGCGTTTTTTCAAAATGCCGGTCAACGGCAGGCACAGCGGCAGGGCTTTCAGTGCCAGCCATGAGCCGCCTTCGCGCAATGGCGCGATCCACAATTCCCATGACAAGGAAAGCAGAATCAGCAGGATAAGGCTTATGGAAGTTGCAAGATAAGGTAATGGGGAGCGTGTATTGTTCACAATATTGAGGGCGTAAAGCCGTACTGGAAAACTTAAAATTATACCGCTAAAAAGGCGGGGTAAGCCAAGAATATTGCTTAAAGATGCTGAAGAAAGGATTTATTGTTTTTTCTTCAAACGAATGAAACTTTATCTTGTTTTATAGTCTTATTAATATATATATTTAATAAAGATTGTGCTATTATTCTAAATACTTTATCTCAGGAGGATAGAAAACCATGAATCGCGTTGCTGATGTTATCCGTGATGATATTAAAGTAATGACAGCCTATCAGGTTGCTGATTTGCCGGAAGGTTTTATTAAGTTGGAC
>NZ_JBQCWY010000373.1:0-2988 GCF_051956955.1 Neisseria sp. P0021.S005
TTTAGCAAATGTCAACTAAAATTATCGAAAATTCTAACTAACTGTGTTATACTGTCTGCTTCGTTTTCTTCACCGCGTCAGCAGCGAAGAACCGAACTATACGCCTACCTACAAAACCAGTCAACACATTTCACAAAATTATTTTCTGAAATTTAATCACTTCCCTGTTTTAACAGGGTTTTTATTTCTAAAAAAATACTATCAAACTCCCACACTATCCATACATACAAAAAAATACAAACTAAAGGCCGTCTGAAATTTTGGTCTCAGACGGCCTTTTGAATTTGACCTTCGCTTTAATTTATATTGTTGCCGCTTGTTTTTTGGTATGATGTTTCTTTGATCCTTTATATCAGCTTCGAGTTTGCTATGTCTGTCTATACCAGTGTTTCCGACGCTCAAATGCGCGATTTCTTGCTGCAATATGATTTGGGAGATTTTGTCTCTTTGCAGGGGATTGCTCAAGGAATTACTAACAGTAATTATTTTCTGACTACCTCAACCGGTCGTTATGTGTTGACTGTTTTTGAGGTTTTAAAATCAGAGGAACTACCTTTCTTTTTAGAGCTAAACCAACACTTGAGCCAAAATGGCGTTGCCTGCGCCGCTCCGATTGCTCGTAAAGATGGCGGACTGCATTCTATGTTAGCCGGAAAACCTGCTTGCTTGGTAACTTGTTTGAATGGCTCCGATACCGGCTGGCCGACTGAGGCACAATGTTTCCACACTGGTGCGATGTTGGCCAAAATGCATTTAGCCGGCCAAGATTTTCCTTTAAAAATGAAAAATCCCCGTTATGATGGCTGGTGGCATGATGCCTGCACCCAGTTGCTCCCGGTTTTAGATAGCGAAGATGCCAAACTGCTTCAATCTGAAATTACTGCTTTAGATAAAAATCTAGGAGAGCACTTACCTTCCGGTATTATCCATGCCGATTTATTTAAGGATAATGTATTGCTTAACGGAGATGAAGTTTCCGGTTTTATCGATTTCTATTATGCGTGCAACGGTAATTTCATGTACGACCTGGCAATTGCGGTTAACGATTGGGCACGAACAGCTGATAACAAATTAGACCCTGTCCTTTATGATGCTTTTCTCCATGGCTATGAAAGTGTACGTCCATTATCTGATGAAGAACGTGCATATTTCCCTACTGCACAAAGAGCCGGATGTATTCGTTTCTGGGTATCGCGCCTGCTTGATTTCCATTTCCCTCAATCAGGAGAAATGACGTTTATTAAAGATCCAAATGCATTTAGGGATCTACTATTGAGTCTTAAATAATATATAGATAAAAGGCCGTCTGAAATTCAGACGGCCTTTTATCTAATGCCCTCCCCCGCCGGAACCGCTAAACGGAGGTCTTGCCAACCAAATAATGGGGATCATACTGATGAATATGATACTGCCTGCCAAGAAGATTTCATTTGAACCAATAATAAAGCCTTGTTGGGAAATAGTACTATTTATCGCAGCCAGGGCTTGCTCTTTGCTCAGGCCATTGGCCATCATGCCTTGAATAGATTGGTTACTGATTGAGGACAACAAGTTAACATGTTCGGTCAGTTGAGTATGGTGTAGAGCTTCGCGTCGTTCCCACATGGTGCTGACAACAGATACTCCGACACCACCCATAAAGACACGCAAGAAATTAGACAAGCTACTGGCCGAGGCAATTTGGTTGCCCTTCATATGCGACAAGGTAATACTGGTCAAAGGCAGGAAGAACATGGCTACGCCTAAACCCTGCCAAAACTGCGGCCAAACAACGTTGCTCATATCCATTCCGGCATAGAAATCGGTTCGCCAATGGAATGTGTAGGCAAACACCAAGAAGCTGGCACTGACAAACAGACGCATATCGACGCGATTACCAAACTTACCGATAATCGGCGATAAAATAATCGGCAGGAAGCCCACCGGTGCAGCAGCCAAACCTGCCCAAGTAGCGGTATAGCCAAGATTTGATTGCAACACTAAAGGCAACAGGGTCAATGTACCCATATAAACCATGAAGCCCAAGGATGTCGCAACAACACCTATCGTAAAGTTTCTATTTTTAAACAATGACAAATCGACAATCGGGTATTTCTCGCCCAGCTCCCAAACAATAAAATATGTCAGGAACACCAAAGCGGTAACGCCCAAAACGATAATCTCTCCTGAGGCAAACCAGTCCAATTCCTTGCCCCTATCAAGCATCATTTGCAATGCGCCGACACCGACAATCATCAACACCAGCCCGACATAATCGATTGGCGCCCTGACGATTTCGGTTTCCCTGTGTCTAAGCTGTTTCCAAGCAATGGAGGCGGATAAAATCCCGATTGGGATATTGATAAAGAAAATCCATCCCCAATGCCAGTTGTCCGAAATCCAACCGCCTAGAATCGGTCCCAATACAGGAGCAACAACGACGGTCATTGCCCATAAGGCCAGTGCCAATGTTCGTTTTTCAGGCGGATAAGAAGCCATCAACAGGCTTTGGGACAAGGGAATCAATGGCCCGGCAATGAAACCTTGCAATACACGGAAAAAAACCAAGGCTTGAAGATTATGTGCCATACCGCACAGCCATGACGTTACGACAAACCCGATCACAGCGGCGATAAAGATTTTGACCTCGCCAAACCGCTTGGCCAAAAAACCTGTCAAGGGAACGGAAATGGCATTGGCTACGGCAAATGAGGTAATCACCCAAGTCCCCTGCGTGGTAGCCGCACCTAAATCCCCTGCAATAACAGGCACAGCGACGTTGGCGATGGTGCTGTCCAAGACTTCCATAAATACGGCCAAGCTGAGCGCCAAAGTTGCCAACACCAGCTTAAACCCTTGTAACGGCGGATAATTCATATTTTTAAACTATAAGACAACCGCCAAAGCGGTCGATTGAAGAGAATCAATATTTCAGACGGCCTGAGCCTTCAATAAAAGACTCAGGCCGTCTGAAAAGATTATTTTGCGTATTGCTCGAAGATTTTATCG
>NZ_JBQCWY010000374.1:0-2988 GCF_051956955.1 Neisseria sp. P0021.S005
TCTTCAGGCAAACCGCACAAGTCATGATCGCCAAGCACATCGACCGCCTCCCATTGCTAAAGTTAGATCAAGTGATTGATTGGCAACCGATCGAACAGTACCTGAACCGTCAAAGAACCCGTTACCTCCGAGACCACCGCGGCCGTCCCGCCTATCCCCTGTTGTCCATGTTCAAAGCCGTCCTGCTCGGACAATGGCACAGCCTCTCCGATCCCGAACTTGAACACAGCCTCATCACCCACATTGATTTCAACCTGTTTTGCCGTTTTGACGAACTAAGCATCCCCGATTACAGCACCTTATGCCGCTACCGCAATTGGCTGGCGCAAGATAATACCCTGTCCGAATTGCTGGAACTGATTAACCGCCAACTGACTGAAAAAGGCTTAAAAGTAGAGAAAGCATCCGCCGCCGTCGTTGACGCCACCATTATTCAGACTGCTGGCAGCAAACAGCGCCAGTCCATAGAAGTCGACGAGGAAGGACAAGTCAGCGGCCAAACCACACCGAGTAAAGACAGCGATGCCCGTTGGATAAAGAAAAACGGCCTCTACAAACTCGGTTATAAACAACATACCCGTACCGATGCGGAAGGCTATATCGAAAAACTGCACCTTACCCCCGCCAATGCCCATGAATGCAAACACCTGTTGCCTTTGCTGGAAGGACTGTCCAAAGGTACGACCGTCTATGCCGACAAAGGCTATGACAGTGAGGAAAACCGGCAACATCTGGAAGAGTATCGGCTACAGGACGGCATTATGCGCAAAGCCCACCGCAAACATCCGCTGTCGGAAGCGCAAACCAAACGCAACCGACATTTGTCGAAGACCCGTTATGTGGTCGAACAAAGCTTCGGTACGCTGCACCGTAAATTCCGCTATGCCCGGGCAGTCTATTTTGGTCTGCTCAAAGTAAGTGCACAAAGCCATCTGAAGGCGATGTGTTTGAACCTATTGAAAGCCGCTAACAGGCTAAGTGTGCCTGTTGTCGCCTAAAAGGCGGCCGGATGCCTGATTATCAGGTATTCAAGGAGGATTAAGAGGGTATTTGAGTAGAGTCAGCGGATATTTGAAACAAAAACAGCCGAAAACCTGTGTTTGGATTTCGGCTGTTGGGGAAGGGCTTTTTTGCAAAGGTCTCCGATTGTGATTGAGGATGATGTTTGGATCGGACGGCGCGCGATTATTATGGGCGGTGTCCGAGTAGGCAAAGGAGCGGTTATCGGCGCAGGGGCTGTGGTAACTAAAGATGTGCCGCCGTATTGCGTCGCTGCTGGGAATCCTGCGGTCATCAAGAAGAACCTGTTAGAAGATTAAGTACACACATCACGGTTTTCAACCAGATATAAAAAGGTCGTCTGAAAATGTTTTCAGACGACCTTTTTATATCAAATCAAATTAGCCGCGCCGCCAAGTCGTACCGCCGGCGTTGTCTTCCAGAATGATTTTGTGTTCGTTCAGAAGGTCGCGGATACGGTCGGATTCCGCCCAGTTTTTATCCGCGCGTGCCTGTTTGCGGCGGGCGATTAAGTCTTCGATTTCTTCGTTGGAGAGGCCGTCTGAAACCGCGCCGCCTTGCAGAAACTCAATCGGATCACGTTGCAACAGGCCGATGATGCCGCCCAAAGCTTTCAGGCAGCCGGCAAGGTGCGCATCATTGGTTTTGTTCACCTCGCCTGCCAGCTCAAACAACACGGCAACCGCTTCGACCGTACCGAAATCGTCGTTCATGGCGGCGTAGAAGCGGCGGGTGTAGTCGTTGGCGTTTTCGGATAAATCAAACTCAGCCGCTGGAGTTTTTTTCAACGTGGTGTACAGACGGGTCAGCGCGCCTTTTGCGTCGTCCAAATGCGCGTCGGAGTAGTTCAACGGGCTGCGGTAGTGGGCGCGCAGGATAAAGAAACGCACGACTTCAGGGTCGTATTGTTTCAACACTTCGCGGATGGTGAAGAAGTTGCCCAGCGATTTGGACATTTTTTCGCCGTCCACACGGATGAAGCCGTTGTGCAGCCAGTATTTGACGTGGCTGGCGATGCTTTGACCGTGATGGGTTTGCGCGTGGTCATGACCGCAGGTATGGCCGCTGGCACCGACGCTTTGAGCGATTTCGTTTTCGTGGTGAGGGAACTGCAAATCCGCACCGCCACCGTGAATATCAAAAGTATCGCCGAACAGGTTTTCACTCATGGCGGAGCATTCGATGTGCCAACCCGGACGACCATTGCCCCACGGGCTTTCCCATGCCGGCTCGCCTGCTTTGGCCGCTTTCCACAACACAAAATCAAGCGGATCACGTTTGAAACCATCCACTTCCACGCGTTCGCCTGCGCGCAGGTCGTCCAGCGATTTGCCCGACAATTGACCGTAAGCGGAAAATTCGCGCACAGCGTAGTAAACGTCGCCGTTTGTGGCAGGATAGGCTTTGCCGTTTTGAATCAGGGTTTCAATCATGGCAATCATTTGCGGAATGTTTTCTGTTGCCTTCGGCTCGATGTCGGGACGCAACACACCCAAAGCATCGGCATCTTCGTGCATAGCCTGAATGAAACGCGCAGTCAGATCGCCGATGGTTTCGCCGTTTTCAGCAGCGCGGGCGATGATTTTGTCGTCGATATCGGTAATATTGCGCACATAAGTGAGCGGATAACCGCACTCGCGCAACCAACGGGCAATCATGTCAAACACAACCATCACACGGGCATGGCCTAAGTGACAGTAGTCGTAAACGGTCATACCGCAAACGTACATACGTACGTTTTTAGGGTCGATGGGGGTGAAGGGTTCTTTTTGGCGGGTCAGGGTGTTGTAGATGGTGGTCATGGGATTTTCAAAATTTGTGTAAACTGGGGTTATTTGGACTTTTTGTGCAAGCAAAATTCAAATACGTTTCGTTCTGGGCCATTATTAGTTGCATGTGCTTTTTTAACTATATAAGGCTGATGCTCATCTAATGTAAATTCACCGATGTATCGGACATGAGCATTTA
>NZ_JBQCWY010000375.1:0-2977 GCF_051956955.1 Neisseria sp. P0021.S005
TCAACCGACGAACAACACGAGCCTTTGCAACCTGCCATCGATCCGGCAGAAAGCGCAGACCGTGCCATGCCGTCTGAAAACCTGCCGCCCCCACTTTCAGACGGCCTCGATATCCACCATTTCCCCCACGGCACCAATGCCGGCGTATGTTTGCATGAAATGCTGGAAAAACTCGACTTCGCCGCCTCTGCCGAGAGCCAATCCGAAATGATTGCCGAAGTTTTGCAACGCCACAGCTTTGAAGACAAATGGCTGCCGACGGTAATCACCATGCTCGATACCTGCCGCCTTACGCCTTTAATCAACGAGAGCCTGTCGCAGATTCCGCCGACCCGACGCCTGCCCGAAATGGGGTTTACCCTGTACATGGACGATTTCAAACTGGACGACTTGCGCCGTTGGTTTGCCTCAAGCGAAGCAAACCTGCCGCCCGAATGCGTTCAAGCCGCGCAACTGCTTGACTTCCATGATTTACAAGGCTATTTGAACGGCTTTATTGATATGGTTTGCCAAGATTCAGACGGCAATGTCGTTTTAATCGACTACAAATCCAACCATTTGGGCAACGATGCAAGCGCCTACACGCAACAGGCGATGAACGAAGCCGTGGCACATCATCACTACTATCTGCAAGCCCTGATCTACGCCGTTGCCACCGCACGCTACTATGCCCTGCGCGGCAAGCCGTTGCCCAAAATCGCCATCCGCTACCTCTTCCTGCGCGGCATGGACGGCTCGGATCGCGGCATTTGGAAATGGGACATCGATACCGCCCTGCTTTCCACTTTCGTTGAACGAAAAACAAATTCTTGATAAATCATTTTGTTAAGCCGTCAAAAAGGCCGTCTGAAACATTTTCAGACGGCCTTTGATTATTTGTGCAAACCGCATTCCTTACTGTCTTTGCTTTCCCACCACCATCGCCCGGCGCGGATATTCTCACCCAACTTGACCGGACGCGTGCAGGGTTCGCACCCAATGCTGGGATAGCCTTGATGATACAGCGCATTAAGCGGAACTCGGTGCTCGTGTGCATAAGCCCAAACATCCTGCTCTTCCCAATCGAAAATAGGATTGAATTTGGCGATGTTGCGGCCCGTATCCAGCTCTTCAAAATTCAATTCGCTGCGCGTTTCGGACTGGCTGCGGCGTTGTCCGGTCAGCCATGCGGGGGCGTTGTGTAAAGCGCGGTTGAGTGGTTCGATTTTACGGATATGGCAGCAACGGCGGCGCAACTCGACGCTGTCGTACATGGCGGTTGTACCAAACTCCGCTTCAAATTCCGCAGCGGTTTGTCGGTTGGGATAAAATACTTCCAATTCGGTTTGATAACGCGCATTGGTTTCGGCAATCAGCGCGGCGGTCTCGGGATTGAGTTTGCCCGTATTGAGCGTAATGATGCGGATGGGCAGTTTCAGACGGCACACGGCATCGGTAATGACCATATCTTCAACCGCAAGGCTGGATGCGAACACGGCTTGCGGATAGCGCGCGGCAATGTCTTGCAAACGGCGCTCCAAAGTGGCCGCCAACTCAGGCAGGCGGCGGCGTTCGTCATCGCTGATTTCGGGGATTTTCCAGAATTGAGGACGGAATAAAGACATGGCTGGTTGTTCCTAATAATTTTCAGACGGCCTGTTAAAACGGCTGTCGATATGGTTATGGAACGATATTGTCCTGCGCCCTATCTTCAAACGGAAAGAATGCTTTTCTATTTCTTTATAACCAAAGCGTCTGCTGCTGGTTTTTCGGCAGCAAATGGCTCACGCCGATACCGATCAGGCGGAAGGCGTCTTCGCGTTGCGGCGGTATGCGCTGCAGCAAAGTATGTGCCGCCTGAAGCAGCGAGGCGCTGTCGGGAAGGACGGAAGAATACGTCAGCGAACGCGTGATAATGCGGAAATCGTAGGTTTTGAGCTTGAGGGTAACGCCTTTGGCTTCGACGTTTTTGCATTCGATTTGCCTCCAGAGGTCTTCGGCAAGGTGCGGCAAATGGCTTGAAGCCTGCGCCAAAGATAAATCTTCGGGCAAAGTGATTTCGGTTGAGATTTGCAGGCGTTCGCGTTCGGCTTTGACCGGCCGCTCGTCGATACCGCGTGCTAAATCGTAAAGACGGTAGCCGTAGCGGCCGAAATGGTTTAAAAGTTCGCCGCGCTCAAAACGGCGCAAATCGCCGGCGGTCTGCATACCGAGGGCATTCATCTTTTTCAGCGTGACTTTGCCGACACCGGGAATCTTACCCAACGACAGGCTCTCCAAAAACGCCATGATTTTTTGCGGCGGCAGCACAAACTGCCCGTTTGGCTTGCGCCAGTCGGAAGCGATTTTGGCCAAAAACTTATTGGGCGCGATGCCTGCGGAGGCCGTCAAACCGGTTTCTTCAAAAATTTCGGCACGAATGCGTTTGGCCACATCGCTGGCGTACGGGATATTTTCAAAATTTCGGGTAACATCCAAATAGGCTTCATCCAAAGACAAAGGCTCGATCAAATCGGTATAACGCTGAAACACGGCATGAATCTGAGCCGATACCTGGCGGTACAAATCGAAATGCGGCGGCACAAACACCGCCTGCGGACACAGCCTTTTCGCCGTTGCCACCGACATGGCCGAGTGCAAGCCGAATTTGCGCGCCTCATAAGAAGCGGCACAAATAACCGACCGCGTGCCGTCCCACGCCACAACGACGGGCAGCCCTTTCAGGTGCGGCTGCTCGCGCAGTTCTACCGAAGCGTAGAATGCGTCCATATCGATATGGATGATTTTGCGTTGAGACATGGGAAAAGATGGATAAGAAAAAGGCTTATTGTAACAAAAGGCCGTCTGAAGTTTCAGACGGCCTCTATATTCAAGCCTTATTTTTTACTGGAAAGCTGGTCAAACAATCCGCCGTCGGCAAAGAATTTTTTCATGATTTCTTCCCACGGGCCAAATTTCTCATTCGGATTAAACGTCTCAATCTCAGGGAAATCGGCTT
>NZ_JBQCWY010000376.1:0-2950 GCF_051956955.1 Neisseria sp. P0021.S005
AAACAGAATAAAACAAGGCCGTCTGAAACAGGTTTCAGACGGCCTTTATATTTTCTAAATCAGATTAATGTGGAACGGCGGATTAATAGAAGCCTTCGCGTTCTTCACGGGTGCTGATGTAGATGTTTTTCACTTGGGTGTAGGCGGCGAGCATCATTTTGTGGGTTTCTCGGCCGATACCTGAAGTTTTGTAGCCGCCAAACGGCGCGCCGGCAGGCAGGCGGTTGTAACAGTTCACCCAAACGCGGCCGGTTTCCAATGCATTGGAAACACGCAGGCAGCGGTTGATGTCGGTACTCCACACTGCGCCGCCCAAGCCGTATTCGCTGTCGTTGGCCATTTTGATGACTTCTTCTTCGGTTTTGAATTTAATCACGGTGGCAACCGGGCCGAAGATTTCTTCTTGGGCAACACGGGCTTCGTTGCTGCTGGCTTCAATCAAAGTAGGCTCGACAAATTCGCCTTTGCCCAATGCGCCTTCGATTTTTTTACCGCCGGTAATGATGCGGCAGCCTTCCTGTTCGCCGATTTTGACGTATTTCAAAATGGTCTCGAGTTGACCGGCGTTGACTTGCGAACCCATTTGGGTGTCGTCTTCCCAAGGCAGGCCGACTTTGATTTTTTTGAATTCTTCAGCCAAAGCATTGACGAATTTGTCGTAAATGCCTTCTTGTACAAAAATGCGCGAACCGGCGCAGCAGACTTGGCCTTGGTTGAACAAAATACCTTTTTGCGCGCCTTCGAGGGCTTTGTCGAAAGGCATATCGTCGAAGAAGATGTTGGCAGATTTGCCGCCCAATTCCAAAGTGGACGGAATCAGCAATTCGGCAGCGGCGATGCCGACGCGGCGGCCGACTTCGGTTGAACCGGTAAAGGCCAGTTTGTTGAAGCCTTTGTGGTGCAGCATGTATTCGCCGGATTTGGAACCGCGGCCGGTAATCACGTTCAACACGCCTTTAGGCAGCAAGTGGTTGATTTTTTGAGCGAGGGACAATAGGCTCAATGAAGTGCTGGAAGAAGGGTGGATGACGATGGTACAACCTGCGGCCAATGCCGGAGCGATTTTCCATGCGGCCATCAAGAATGGGAAGTTCCAAGGAATGATTTGGCCGACAACGCCGATCGGTTCGCGCAGAACGATGGATAAGTCTTCGGCGTCAAGTTGGGTCGCAGTGCCTTCTTCGCCGCGGATCACGCTGGCGAAATAGCGGAAATGGTCGGAAGCCAATGGTACGTCGGCGGCGCGGGTTTCGCGGATCGGTTTGCCGTTGTCCAAGGTTTCTTGCAGGGCGAACAATTCTGCGTTTTCGTCAATCACGTCGGCGATTTTGTTCAAAATGGCCGCGCGTTCGGCAGTCGTGGTTTTGCGCCATGTTTTGAACGCTTCTTGGGCAGCGGCCACGGCAGCATCGACATCGGCGTCGGTTGCGTCTGTGAACTTGGCCAATTCATCGCCATTGGCAGGGTTGTAAGAGGATAAAAGTTTGCCTTCGCTACCTTTCGTCCATTCGCCGTTGATTAAAAGACCATATTCTTTATCAAACACATTTAAATCTTTTGCCATAATACTGTCTCCTTAATGAATGGGAAGGCGTATTTCTGCGCCATAAAAACAGCTTATGCTTTTTTCTTTTTAAGTTCAAGTACTAAAAATGATAATGTTCTCAAAATTTACATTTGTAATGTTATTTCATGTAGCAGGCCGTCTGAAAAATAAAGGATTTGATTGAAATGAAAGTGCATTTGTTAATATATTTAAAGATTCAGATGGTTTGAATAGGATTTGTTATGGTATAACATCATAACTCGTTGTTTTGAAAAAGATTATGGGTTGACGGTTTCGAACATGGGGAGTATTCTCATTTATAGCTAAACAGTTTTTCAACACCCTAGGAGACTCTCTCATGAAAATGCATGCTGTGGTAGTAAATAAAGATGTAGCAGGTGATGTAGAAGTTGTTGAACGCGAACTGCGTCCGCTGGAATACGGCGAGGCGTTGGTAGAAGTCGAGTATTGCGGCGTGTGCCACACCGACTTGCACGTTGCAGCAGGCGATTACGGCGACAAACCGGGTCGCGTGTTGGGACACGAAGGCATCGGTTTGGTTAAAGAAGTTGCTGACGGTGTGAAAAATCTGAAAGTCGGCGATCGTGTCAGCATCGCATGGCTGTTCCAAAGCTGCGGTTCTTGCGAATACTGTAATACCGGCCGCGAAACCTTGTGCCGCTCCGTATTGAACGCAGGTTATACTGCCGACGGCGGTATGGCGACCCACTGTATCGTGAGTGCCGATTATGCGGTCAAAGTTCCTGAAGGCTTGGATCCTGCGCAAGCTTCGAGCATTACTTGTGCCGGTGTGACCACTTATAAAGCGATTAAAGTTTCCGGCGTTCGTCCGGGTCAATGGATTGCGATTTACGGCGCAGGCGGTTTGGGCAACTTGGCGGTTCAATACGCGAAAAAAGTGTTTGGCGCGCACGTTGTTGCCGTTGACGTCAACGATGAAAAACTGGCTTTTGCCAAAGAAACCGGCGCTGATTTGGTGATCAATGCCGCCAAAGAAGATGCGGCTCAAGTCATCCAAGAGAAAACCGGCGGCGCACACGCAGCCGTTGTCACAGCCGTATCCGCTGCGGCCTTCAATTCAGGTGTTAACTGCGTCCGCGCCGGCGGTCGTGTCGTTGCAGTCGGCTTGCCACCTGAGTCTATGGACTTGTCTATCCCACGTTTGGTATTGGACGGCATCGAAGTGGTCGGCTCTCTGGTCGGCACCCGCAAAGATTTGGAAGAAGCATTCCAATTCGGCGCAGAAGGTTTGGTTGTGCCTAAAGTCGAATTGCGTGCTTTGGATGAAGCGCCTGCCATCTTCCAAGAAATGCGCGAAGGTAAAATTACCGGCCGTATGGTGATTGATATGAACAAAGAGTGCAGCTGCATTCATCACTAATC
>NZ_JBQCWY010000377.1:0-2946 GCF_051956955.1 Neisseria sp. P0021.S005
GCCGACTATAAAGCTTACGTTCAAGGCGAGGTTAAAGAGCTGGTGGCGAAAACCAAAACCTTTACCGAAGCCGTTAAAGCCGGCGACATTGAAAAGGCCAAATCCCTGTTTGCCGCCACCCGCGTCCATTACGAACGTATCGAACCGATTGCCGAGCTTTTCAGCGAACTCGACCCCGTCATCGATGCGCGTGAAGACGACTTCAAAGACGGTGCGAAAGATGCCGGATTTACCGGCTTCCACCGTATCGAACACGCCCTTTGGGTAGAAAAAGACGTATCCGGCGTGAAGGAAATTGCAGCCAAACTGATGACCGATGTCGAAGCACTGCAAAAAGAAATCGACGCATTGGCGTTTCCTCCGGGTAAGGTGGTCGGCGGCGCGTCCGAACTGATTGAAGAAGTGGCCGGCAGCAAAATCAGCGGCGAAGAAGACCGTTACAGCCATACCGACTTGAGCGACTTCCAAGCCAATGTGGAAGGCTCCAAAAAAATCGTTGATTTGTTCCGTCCACTGATCGAAGCCAAAGACAAAGCGTTGTTGGAAAAAACCGATGCCAACTTCAAACAGGTTGAAGACATTTTGGCGAAATACAAAACCCCGAACGGTTTCGAGCTGTATGACAAACTGAGCGAAGAAGACCGCAAAGCCCTGCAGGCGCCAATTAATGCCTTGGCAGAAGACTTGGCCAAACTGCGCGGCATTTTGGGTTTGAAATAAGATAACGCGTTTTCAGACGGCCTTTGGATATTGAAAGGCCGTCTGAATCTTATTGTCGCCCACACAAAATATGCTTGAAAACCGACCTTACTTCACACGATTGCAATCTTTCCGTTCCCTGCCAAGGAGCAGACCATGAGCCAAAACAAACAACCGGAGCAACCCGAAAAACGAACCCTTTTCAAAACTGCCCTTGCCGCCGGCGCCATCGGCGTTGCCGGTTATTTTGCCGGTAAAAAACAAGGCGAAGCCGCCGCCGAAACCCAAAACAACCAACATTCCGAGCTGGCCTATCCGTGTTATGGCGAGCATCAGGCAGGCATCGTTACGCCACACCAGCTCTTCGGCATCATGTGTGCCTTTGATGTTACCGCCAAAGACGCCAAACAACTTGAAAACCTGTTCCGCGCCCTGACCGCCCGCATCGAATTCCTCACCCAAGGCGGCGAATACCAAGACGGCGATGACAAGCTCCCGCCTGCAGGCAGCGGCATTCTCGGCAAACAATTCCGTCCCGACGGGCTGACGGTTACCGTCGGCGTCGGCAGCAGCCTCTTTGACGACCGCTTCGGCCTCAAAGACAAAAAGCCGAAACACCTGCAGGAAATGCGCGACTTCCCCAACGACAAACTCCAAAAATCTTGGTGCGACGGCGACCTCAGCCTGCAAATTTGCGCATTCTCCCCCGAAACCTGCCAAGCCGCCCTGCGCGACATCATCAAAAACACCGCCCAGTTTGCCGTCATCCGCTGGAGCATAGACGGTTGGCTCCCTAAAGCCGAACCCGGCGCCATTGCCGCGCGCAATCTTTTAGGTTTCCGCGACGGCTCCGGCAATCCCAAAGTCGAAGATCCCAAAGTCGCCGATCAAGTCCTGTGGACGGGCGTTGCTGCCAACAGCTTGGACGAACCGGCATGGGCGAAAAACGGCAGCTATCAGGCCGTCCGCCTTATCCGCCACTTTGTCGAGTTTTGGGACCGCACCCCGATGCAGGAACAAACCGATATTTTCGGCCGGCGCAAATACAGCGGCGCGCCCATGGACGGTAAAAAAGAGGGCGACACCGCCGATTTTGCCAAAGACCCCGACGGCAAAATCACGCCCAAAGACAGCCATATGCGCCTTGCCAACCCGCGCGATCCGGAGTTCATGAAAAAACACCTGCTCTACCGCCGCGCCTTCAACTATTCGCGCGGCCTTGCCGCCAACGGCCAGCTCGATGTCGGCCTGATTTTCATCTGCTATCAGGCCAACCTTGCCGACGGCTTCATCTTCGTGCAAAACCTGCTCAACGGCGAGCCTCTGGAGGAATACATCAGCCCGTTTGGCGGCGGCTATTTCTTCGTCCTGCCGGGTGTCGAAAAAGGCAGCTTCCTCGGCAAAGAACTTTTGGGCGTATAAATCTGCCGATGGTTTAAATAGATAATAAAAAGGCCGTCTGAAACCTGATTTCCAGATTTCAGATGGCCTGTATTTTTTCTATCAAACCAAATGTTCCGCCAAGAAAGCCAATGCGTATTCGACAGCTTGCGCCCTTACTGCTTCGCGATCGCCTGGGAAAAGCGCGGTTTGCTCAAACGAGCCTTCGGGCGTGGCCAGGCCGAACCAGACTGTGCCGACCGGTTTGGCCGCGCTGCCGCCGCCGGGGCCGGCGATGCCGGAAATACTCAAGGCGTAATCTGCCTGCGCCACGGCCTTTGCGCCGCGTGCCATTTCATAGACGGTCTCGCGGCTGACCGCGCCGTGTTTCAGCAAGGTATCGGGCATGACGCCGAGGCGGTCTTGTTTGGCTTGGTTGCTGTATGTGACGAAGCTTTGATGAAACCATTGCGAGCTGCCGGAGAGGGAGGTCAGCGCACCTGCAAGCAGGCCGCCGGTGCAGGACTCGGCGCAGGTAACGGTTTGACGGCGGCTGGTCAGGTGATCGGCGATGGTTTGCAGATGGGACATGGCGGCTCCTTATGGAAATGGTGGAATGGGGCGGGCGTTTGACCCGCCGGGTTTCAGACGGCCTGAAAGCTGAAATCAGTCTTTCGGCTGAATGAGGTGGACATCACATTGTGGGAATGGGATGTTGATGTTGGCTTCGCGCAGGTTTTCAACCACTTGCTCGTTCAGGGCGAATCGGAACGGGCCGAGATTTTCTTCTTGCGTCCACGCCCAAAGGGTAATTTCGATGGCGCTGTCGCCAAGGTTGGTAATGTATACGACGGCAGGTCGTTCTTC
>NZ_JBQCWY010000378.1:0-2945 GCF_051956955.1 Neisseria sp. P0021.S005
AGCTAAAGTCAACCGTGACGACTTGGCCGTTGCTTCCCTGCTGAAAAACCGCGACCCTGAGTTGTACGCTTCTCTGAAAAAAGAAGCCAAAGCCGACAACAAAGGCAAATAATCAAGCCATTCAAAAAGCCGTCTGAAATTCGTTTTCAGACGGCCTTTTTACTTTCTGCACACTAAGGGCATGTCGCATACATGTCCTTTTTCATTTACGGCTGATACTGTTTGAAATAGTCCAACACCGTTTGCGGCAGCCATTGCAGATTCAGACGGCCCTGATCGCGGCTGACAAAGCCGACATGACCGCCGTATGCCGGTTGCAACAGCGTAACGGCCGAGGACACATCCCGCCCGGTCGGCAGGGCTTCCGGCGGCAGGAAGGGGTCGTTGACGGCATTAAGCAACAGCAACGGCGTATCCACGCCTTTCAGAAACGGTTTGCAGGAATTGCGGCGGTAGTAATCGTGGCGGTCGGCAAAACCGTGTAGCGGCGCGGTAAAGCGGTCGTCAAAATCGCCAAGCGTTTTGCAGTTTTGCTGGCTTAAGGCCGTCTGAAACCGGGGAATCGCCTGGGCTTTCGGCAACAGTGAATTCAAAAAATAGCGCGTGTAAATCAGTCGCGTCATGCCCTGATCAAAACGCGTACCTGCCGCTACGGCATCAACCGGTGCAGAAACGACGGCAGAAGCGCGCGGAACGGCATTGCTGCCCTGCTCGCCCAAATATTTGGCCAAAGCATTACCCCCCAAAGAAACGCCGACGGCGTAGATGATTGAATAGCGTCGGGCAAGCGTGTTGAGCATAAAGGCGATTTCGGACGTATCGCCGAGGTGGTAGAACACGGGCGCGGTGTTTTCTATGCCGCCGCAACTGCGGAAATGGGCAACCACGCCGTTCCAACCGCGCTGCTGTACGGCTTTCATCAACTCGACCGCGTAATGGCTCTCGCTGCTGCCTTCCAGTCCGTGGAACAAAACCACCAACGGCGCATCGGGGTCGGCGCTGTCGACAAAATCGTAGGCAACTTGGGTTTTGCCGGTGCTGTCGGGCAGAAGCTCGCGGCGGTAGTCAGGCGCTTTGCCTTGCAGCAGCTTGGCAAACAGGGTGTCGGCATGGCCGTTTCTGAGCCAATAAGGCGTGTTGGGTGAACGTGTATTCATGATTCGTTTCTTCTATTTTTCAGACGGCCTGAAGATGAGCATATACACCAGCAAGGCAGTCAGCGTGCCGTTTGTCCAGCCTGCCCAAACGTCGGTGGGATAATGCACGCCCAAATAAATGCGTGAAAACCCGGTCAGCAGGGCAAAGGAAATACCGCCTATCCAAGCGGCGCGGCGGTAGCGCGTGCGGCGGCAAAGCAATATCAGCATGACGGCAATGGCGGCGGAAAACGTACTGTGGCCGCTGGGAAAGGAAAAATTGCTCTCTTCAATCAGGCGCGGCCAAAGCAGCGGACGTTCGCGGGCAAACCAAACCTTCACAATCAGCATGTTCAAAGTCGGCATCAATGCCGCCAACACGCAAAACAGTGCTTCGCGCTTCTTATCGGCAAAATACAGGGCTGCGGCGACTGCGCCGATCAGCGGCACGGCAATCTCGGTTTTGCCCAGATAGTGCAACACGGTGGCAATCGGGTCAAACCATGTGCCCGCATGGGCATGGACGGCGTGCATCAGCGGCGGTTCAAAAGCGAAGCCGCCATATTGCGCCAGCCAAATGCCGATGATGAGGGTCGGCGGCAAAAACAGCAAAGAGGCAAAAATCAGTGCGCGTCTGGATTGGGCCGGGGATAAGTGCATTATTCCACCGTTTCTTTCAAAGTCGCGCCAATCGCCTGCAAACCCTGCAACGCATCTTCCCACGCCGTATCCAACAAGCGGCAGGCCTCACCTTCCGCTTTGATGCCGAACTCGATATGCGGCGGAGTGTAACGGCCGTCTGAATCGGTACGGCCCACGGTGGGCAGGCTGTAAGAACGGACACCGGCGTAGGTACGCTCAAGATGTTCCATAATCGGCGTAATGCGCGACTCGGGTTGGTCGAACACATACACGCTGCGGCTGCCGCGTTCAGTTTGGTTGAAACGGTTGGCGTAATAAGTTTCCAATACCCATTCCGCCATCGGGTGCGCCATCACGGGGAAACCGGGGAAGAAATAATGCTCGCGGATGGAAAATCCGGCGATATTATTAAACGGATTGGGCACAAGTTCCGCGCCTTCGGGAAAATCCGCCATTTTCAGGCGTTGGGCGTGTTCCGGCGAATCGAGCGGCTCGCCGCGTTTCAGGGTTACGCCTTCGATAAACTTGGCGGCTTCAGGATGGCGGACAACGGGCAAATCCAAAGCAGCCGCTGCGGCTTGGCGCGTGTGGTCGTCAGGCGTAGAGCCGATACCGCCGGTAACGAAAGTCGGCAGGCCGTCTGAAAAACTGCGGCGCAGTTGTTTGACCAGCAATTCGGGTTCATCGGGCAGATATTGCACCTGATTGAGTTTCAGCCCGCGCGATTCCAATAAAGATTTGAAAAAGGCGAAATGCTTGTCTTGGCGGCTGCCGTGCAGGATTTCATCGCCGATGATGATGAGGTTGAACAAATGCTGTCGGTCTTTCATAATCTTTCCTTCTGCCTAAAGGCTATTCATGATTTCCCATGATTACTGTTCCAATATTGCTTATTAGGTAAATCAAATGGGAAATACGTTGTTATTGTTGTTGCAAAAGATGGGCCGTATAAGGATAAAGTCATTGCAAGCTTTATACCAGATAATAATCAATTAAACCTAATTAGTGGTAACTAAATGAAAATAATAGATTTTTTAAAAAATTGTGGTACTGACCAGTTTTCTATATTGTGTTATGGTATTTTTTTAAAAGAAGACAGAAATCATGAAAATATAAAGCAATGGGAATCTAGATCACGTTGCATTAAATCTGAAAAATATATTCTTG
>NZ_JBQCWY010000379.1:0-2943 GCF_051956955.1 Neisseria sp. P0021.S005
ACCGTTATCCTTTATGGAAATACCTGCTGATTGCGTTCACGATTGTGGTTGCGGCTGTTTACTCGCTGCCCAACCTTTTCGGTGAAACGCCTGCCGTACAGGTATCGACCAACCGACAAGCCATCGTGATCAACGATCAAACCCAGTCTAAAGTGTCTTCTGCGTTACAAAGCGCAGGTATTCAGACTGATGGTATGTTCATTGTCGATAATTCGCTGAAAGTGCGTTTTAAAGATACTGAAACGCAATTAAAAGCGCGTGATGTCATCGAAAACACTTTGGGCGAAGGCTATATTACCGCGCTCAACCTTTTGGCGGACAGTCCTGAGTGGATGGCGAAAATTAAAGCCAATCCGATGTTCTTGGGTCTGGACTTGCGCGGCGGTGTGCATTTCACCATGCAGGTGGACATGAAAGCCGCGATGCAGAAAACGTTTGAACGTTACGCCGGCGACATCCGCCGCGAATTGCGTCGCGAAAAAATCCGTACCGGTACGGTGCATCAGGCTGAAAATGGTCTGACTGTGCCTCTGCAAGATGCTGCCGATGTACAAAAGGCTTTGCCTCAGTTGCAAAAGATGTTCCCTGAAGCCACTTTGCTTGCAGACGGCAACAATATCGTGCTGACTCTGTCTGAAGAGGCGATCAATAAAGTACGTTCTGATGCGGTAAAACAAAACATCAACACTTTGCACAACCGTGTGAACGAATTGGGTGTGGCAGAACCGGTTATCCAACAATCCGGTCTTGACCGCATTGTTGTACAGCTGCCGGGCGTGCAAGATACTGCCAAAGCCAAAGACATTATCGGTCGTACCGCGACTTTGGAAGTGCGTATGGTGGAAGACGATCCGATTAAACTTCAAGAAGCCTTAAACGGTAATGTACCGACTGGTTATGAGTTACTGTCAAGCGGTGGCGATCATCCGGAAACTATTTTGGTCAACAAACAAGTTGAATTGACCGGCGACAACATCAACGACGCGCAACCTAGCTTTGACCAAATGGGTGCGCCTGCCGTGAGCCTGAGCTTGGACAGCGCAGGTGGCAGCATTTTTGGCGAATTGACTTCGGCCAATGTGGGTAAACGTATGGCTATGGTGTTGATCGACCAAGGTAAATCCGAAGTCGTGACTGCGCCTGTCATCCGCTCCGCCATTACCGGTGGCCGTGTGGAGATTTCCGGCAGCATGACAACTGCCGAAGCCAACGATACTTCATTGTTGCTGCGTGCCGGCTCGCTGGCTGCGCCTATGCAAATTGTCGAAGAACGTACCATCGGCCCGTCTTTGGGTAAAGAAAACATTGAAAAAGGTTTCAATTCCACCTTGTGGGGCTTTGCCGCTGTTGCTGCATTCATGGTGATTTACTATCGCTTGATGGGTTTCTTCTCTACCATTGCCTTGAGTACCAATATCTTGTTTTTGGTGGGTATTTTGTCTGCCATGCAGGCAACGCTGACCCTGCCGGGTATTGCCGCGTTGGCATTGACATTGGGTATGGCGATTGACTCTAACGTATTGATTAACGAGCGTATCCGTGAAGAATTACGCGGAGGCATACCACCTCAACAGGCCATCAACCTCGGTTTCCAACATGCTTGGGCAACCATTGTCGACTCTAACTTGACCTCTCTGATTGCTGGTATCGCTTTGTTGGTATTCGGTTCCGGCCCGGTACGTGGTTTTGCTGTTGTGCACTGTATCGGTATTCTGACCTCGATGTACTCGTCTGTGGTCGTGTTCCGTGCTTTGGTCAACCTGTGGTACGGCCGCCGTCGCAAATTGCGGAATATTTCCATTGGTGCGGTATGGAAGCCGAAAGCTGAAATGGCAGAAGGCAAGGAGTAAAACATGGAATTATTTAAAATCAAACGCGATATTCCGTTTATGAGCTACGGCAAACTGACGACCTTTATTTCGTTGGTTACGTTTATCGCCGCCGTGTTCTTTTTGGTAACCAAAGGCCTGAATTTCTCCGTCGAATTTACCGGCGGTACGGTGATGGAAGTCCAATATCAGCAGGGTGTTGATGTGAATAAAACACGCGAACGCCTCGATACGCTGAAAATGGGCGATGTACAGGTTCAGGCATTGGGTACGAACAAGCACATCATGATCCGCCTGCCGAACAAAGAAGGCGTAACCTCCGCCCAGTTGTCCAACCAAGTGATGGATTTGCTGAAAAAAGACAATCCTGACGTTACCTTGCGCCAAGTCGAATTCATCGGTCCTCAAGTCGGCGAAGAATTGGTCACTAACGGTTTGATGGCATTAGGTTTCGTGGTGGCAGGTATTATTATTTACTTGTCCATGCGTTTTGAGTGGCGTTTTGCAGTATCGGCGATTATTGCGAATATGCACGATATCGTGATCATTCTCGGCTGTTTCGCCTTCTTCCAATGGGAATTCTCTCTGACTGTCTTGGCAGGTATTTTGGCAGTTCTGGGTTATTCCGTGAACGAGTCTGTGGTGGTGTTTGACCGTATTCGTGAAAACTTCCGCAAACCGCATATGCGCGGCCATACTGTTCCGGAGGTCATCGACAATGCGATTACCGCAACCATGAGCCGTACCATCATTACTCACGGTTCGACCGAGGCAATGGTTGTTTCTATGCTGGTGTTCGGCGGTGCGGCCTTGCACGGTTTCTCTATGGCGCTGACCATCGGTATCGTGTTCGGTATTTACTCTTCCGTATTGGTTGCCAGCCCGCTCTTGCTGATGTTCGGTTTGAGCCGTGAGAACATTGCCAAAGAAGTGAAGAAAAAAGAAGAAGTGGTAGTTTAAACCTGCAATAATTCGATAAAGGCCGTCTGAAAATTGATTGAATCAGTTTTCAGACGGCCTTTTGTATTTAAATTTCAAAATGTTTTATTTTGATGAAATCAGAGGGGATAAATGCGAAAGAAAAAGAAAAAATATGGACGATATAATTTTGTGA
>NZ_JBQCWY010000380.1:0-2919 GCF_051956955.1 Neisseria sp. P0021.S005
GTCAATCAGATGTTGTATGATGGTTTGCAGATGTTGCAACACCGTGGTCAGGACGCAGCAGGTATTGTTACTGCCGAAGGCAATATATTTCATATGCACAAGGGCAAAGGCATGGTGCGCGAAGTGTTCCGCACCCGCAATATGCGCGACTTGGTCGGTAATGCAGGCATTGCACATGTCCGCTATCCGACTGCAGGCAATGCGGGCAGCAGCGCAGAAGCCCAGCCGTTTTATGTCAGCTCCCCATTCGGCATTGTTTTGGCACACAATGGTAATCTGACCAATACCGAAGAGCTCTATGAAAACGTATGCAACAAACACCTGCGCCACGTTAATACCAGCTCCGATTCTGAAGTCCTACTCAATGTATTCGCGCACGAATTACGCCGCGAAGTCTCTAAAAATACAGCCCCTTATCAACTTACCATCGACAATATTTTCAACGCCGTTTCCGAAGTACACCGTTTGGTGCGTGGCGCATACGGTGTCGTAGCCATGATTGCCGGATATGGCATGCTGGCTTTCCGGGATCCTTTCGGTATCCGTCCGTTGGTTTTGGGTTCGCAAATTGACGAATCCGGCAAAAAATCTTATGCCATTGCCTCCGAATCCGTTGCCTTTAATGCACTTGCCTATGATTTGGAACGCGATATCCAGCCGGGAGAAGCCGTATTTATTGGTTTTGATGGCACGATTATTTCCCGTCAATGCAGCGATAAAGCCAAATTAAGCCCTTGTCTTTTTGAATATGTTTATTTTGCCCGCCCGGACTCCGTCATCGATGGCGTTTCCGTTTATCAGTCCCGTATGGATATGGGCGTATCTTTGGCAGAAAAAATCAAACGCGAGTTGCCTGTCGATGATATCGATGTCGTGATGCCGATTCCTGATACCAGCCGACCCAGCGCGATGGAACTTGCCGTCCATCTCGAAAAACCATATCGCGAAGGTCTGATTAAAAACCGCTATATCGGCCGCACTTTCATCATGCCCGGACAAGCAACGCGTAAAAAATCAGTACGCCAAAAACTCAGTCCGATGGAAACCGAGTTTAACGGCAAAAGCGTTTTGTTGGTGGATGATTCCATTGTGCGCGGTACGACCAGCCGTGAAATCGTTGAAATGGTACGCGCGGCAGGTGCACGCAAAGTCTACATTGCTTCCGCTGCTCCCGAAGTGCGTTATCCGAATGTGTACGGTATCGATATGCCGACCCGTGAAGAACTGATTGCAAACGGCCGCAGCGCGGCAGAAATCGCAGCCGAGATTGGCGCGGATGGCATCGTCTTCCAAAACTTAGAAGACTTGGAAGCAGTAGTCAAAGCACTCAATCCAAAAATCGAATCCTTTGATTCTTCATGCTTTAATGGTGTTTATCAAACCGGCGATATCGACGAAGCGTATCTAAACCGTCTCTCTACCGAAAAATCAGGTTGTGGCGGTTTGAAAATTCATCCAAGCAAAATGGAACACAGCATCAGTATCAGCGATAGTGATGATGATGAAGAATAAAGTAAATTGACTTACAATAAAGGCCGTCTGAAAATTAATGTTCAGACGGCCTTTAATTATGTTATAGACACATTATGAGTACCGAAACCAAAAATTACATCACACCTACCGGTTGGCAGGCATTGAAAGACGAACTTTATCATCTGGTCAACAAAGAACGCCCAGAAATCGTCCAAATCGTTAACTGGGCGGCAAGCAATGGCGACCGCAGCGAAAATGGCGACTATCTTTACGGCAAACGCCGTATGCGCGAAATCGACCGCCGTATCCGCTTCCTAACCAAACGCTTGGAAGCCGCCGTTGTCGTCGATCCAGAAGCGCGCGAAGCCACGGACCAGATTTTTTTCAGCGCCACCGTTGGTTTATTGCGCGGAGACGGTCGTGAACAAACCGTCAAAATCGTCGGCGTAGATGAAATCGATACTGCTAAAAACAAAATCTCATGGATTTCCCCTTTGGCGCGCAGCCTGATTAAAGCACGCGAAGGCGATGAAGTTGTCTTGAATACACCGGAAGGGCGTGAGGTTATAGAGATTCTGTCGGTGGAATATATTAAGATTGACTGATTATGCGTGAATAAAAACTATAAAGGCCGTCTGAAAAATATATTTTCAGACGGCCATCTACACTTTTAAGATTTTCCGGCTTTATCCCCGATTTTGCTTTCTTTGCCTTGAATCAGGTTTTGAATATTGCTTTTATGGCGGTACAACACCAATGCTGCAATGAATACGGTTGCCCATGCCCAAGAGGCGTGTGGCATCATGAAGAAGGCGAAGATTGGGGCACAGACGGTGGCGACCAGTGCAGCGAGGGAGGATACTTTGAAACCGAATGCCATGACCAGCCAAATTAAGGCACAGAGCAGGGCGGTTGCAGGGGAGAGGGCGAGCAAGACACCCAATGCGGTGGCTACGCCTTTGCCGCCTTTAAAATTGAAAAATATTGGCCACATATGACCGACCAATGCGGCAATGGCGACCAGGGCTATCGTTGCATCCGATAAATCTAAAGCATCTTGCAGACAGCGTGCCAAGATGACGGCAACCAAGCCTTTTACTGCATCGCCGAGCAAGGTCAGTGCGGCCGCTTTTTTCTTACCGCTGCGCAAGACGTTGGTGGCACCGGGGTTGCCGGAGCCGTAAGTGCGCGGATCGTCCATGCCGTAATATTTTGATACGATGACGGCAAAAGACAGGGAGCCGATAAGATAGGCGGCAATAATGGCGAGTACATTGAACATTTTGGGTGCTTTACTTAAAATGGGAACGGTTATTCTATCAAAAAAACGGACAGGCAAATGGATAAAATCTTTTTGTACGGCATGAAGGCCGATACTTTAATCGGCGTATATGATTGGGAACGCGAGCGTAAACAGACTTTGATTTTGGATTTGGAAATCAGTGT
>NZ_JBQCWY010000381.1:0-2917 GCF_051956955.1 Neisseria sp. P0021.S005
CTAGTATATACAGCCTAAACACAATACAAATTAAGCAATACCGGCCATATGCCGGATACGTTTACTTCCTTGTTACTCTCATCAATATCTAAAGAAAATATCATGACAATCGAAAAAGCAATGCGCACCCCCAATGCGCAATTTGAATTACGACATTTAGAGCAATTACAACCTTCCGTCTTTGAACAAGTAACGATAGGAACGTCGGAAGATGACGTTTATTATGTAACCCTCAGTGACGATACAATCATTGAAAACCCAAATGGTGGCGATGATACGGTTTGCAGCAACGTCAGCTATACCCTTCCAAACCACGTTAAAAACCTTGTTTTGACCGGTACAGCCAACATTTTCGGTGCCGGCAACAACAGCAACAACATCCTCATCGGCAATGAAGGCCGCAACCGCCTCAACAGCGGGCGCGGTGACGACATCGTTTACGGCGGCGGTGGCAACGATGTCATCAATGGGGGCGAAGGCAACGACCTTCTTTTCGGCGAAACAGGCAATGACATCCTCAACGGCGAAGCAGGCAACGATGTGCTTGAAGGTGGCGAAGGCGACGATACCTACCTTTTCTCTGCCAAAAACGAGCAAGACACCATCATCGACAATCAAGGCCACAACAGCATCCGCTTTCATACCGATCTAAGCCTTAACGATTTAACCGTTGAAGTCCAAAACAACGAAACCGGTGGTAAAGACTGGCTGATTGCCGTAAAAAACAGCAACGCCGTTTTAACCATCAAAAACCAATACACTCAAAACGGTACAACACCGGCAGTCTCCCACTTCATCATTGGCACTCAAAAACTGGATGTAAACAACTTTGCCAAATATTTCGATATTTCCCTGGCTGAGCATACCGAAATCGGTCAGACCATCGATGGCAGCGACGACAATGACTACCTGATCGGCACATCCGGCGATGATATGATCGACGGCAAAGCCGATGCCGACATTATGGAAGGTGGGGACGGCAATGACACTTACTACGTTGATGATGTAAAAGACGTGGTGATTGAACAGGCTGGCGGTGGCGAAGATACCGTATTCAGCAGCATTTCTCATACTGCCGCTACTCACGTCGAAAATGTTACCTTGACCGGCTCGGCCAATATTTTTGCCGCCGGCAACAACAGCAATAACATCCTGACCGGTAACGAAGGCCGCAACCGCCTCAATAGCGGACGTGGTGATGATACCGTTTACGGCATGGGTGGCAACGATAACCTCAACGGCGGCGACGGCAACGATTATCTGGATGGCGGCGACGGCAACGATGTCATCAACGGTGATGCAGGCGACGACATTTTAGTGGGCGGCAACGGTAAAGACATTCTGAAAGGCGGAGCCGGAAACGATACCTATATCTACGGCGACAACGATACCATTATCGACAACCAAGGCATCAATACCCTCAAGTTTTCAGACGGCCTGAACAATGCCAAGCTCAACCTGAAGACCATTCATAACAATGATGGCAGCCAAAGCTGGGAAATTACTTCAGAACAAGGTTCAGCCTTGATTCAAAACCAAATCGGTGCGGATGGCAGCATTTCCATCGACCGCTTCCAGTTTAACGACCAAACTTACACTGCCACTCAGTTCCAACAAGCCTTTCAACCTGTGAAAGCTGAAACCATTAAATTTGCCGGTACTGACGGCGATGACACTTTGCATGGTAATGCAGCCAACAATGAAATCGACGGCGGCAACGACGGCCATGACACCCTCTATGGCCACGACGGCGATGACATCTTGCGCGAACACAGTGCAACCTATTACAGCACTGAGCCAGATTCCGACGATAAACTCTACGGCGGCAACGGTAACGACAAACTCTATGCCCATGTAGGTGCCGACCTGCTTGACGGCGGCGCAGGCAATGATTACATGGAAGGCGGCGAACACAACGATACCTATGTTTTCGGCAAAGGTTACGGTCACGACACCATTTTTGACTTCAACTTCGGTTTTGATAGCAAAGCAAGCCTACACAGACTCAACGCCAACGTCGTGAAATTTACCGGCGGCATTACCCTTGACGACCTCGAAATTACCATTGAAAAAGGTTACGACAAAACCAGTATTATCAACATGCCTGACAGCTCTCAATTTGTGACCAATCCCCTGCTGGATGGTGATACTTGGCATATCCGCATTAAAGGCACAGACGATGTTTTAACCATCAAAAACCAAAGCGGTATTTATGGTGCAATTTCCGAGTTTCAGTTTGACGGCAATACCTCATACAGCATGGGCGAGCTGATCAACCACTTCAAACTGTCTATCCCGCACATGATCGGCAATACAAACATCGTCCAATACACCGGCCAACCCGTTGAAGAACTCAACCGTGATGTATACAACAACTTCAACCACACCATTCACGCCAATAGCGACAACAGCGATTTAGATTTGTCGCGTTACACTTCTGTTGTCGAATACAGGGGCAACCGCAGCGATGAAACCATTACTTTGGGTCGAGGCATCAACATCGTTGATACGGCCGGCGGCAACGATACCATTACCGACCTGGGTGCCGAAAACACCGTTATCATGTTTGGCAGAAACAGCGGCAACGACACCTTTAATCCGTATGGTGGCAGCAATACCCAAGTCCTTTTCAAAGAAGGGCTTACGCTGAAAGATTTACAGTTGAAAACCGGCGATGATTGGGTCTTAACCATCAAAGATACAGGCGAAACCCTGACCATCCATGACATTGCCAACAATAATGTCGACAGCTTTGTATTCGGAAACGGTAAGAGCTATACCGCCGATGAAATCAGCAAAGCACTGATGACTGAAAATACACAAAACAACGGTATCCTGTAAAACTCAAAGGCCGTCTGAAACCTTAATTCAGACGGCCTTAGTCCTTTGCTGATTTATTTATCGTTCTGCTATATAA
>NZ_JBQCWY010000382.1:0-2909 GCF_051956955.1 Neisseria sp. P0021.S005
CGTTTCCATGCTCAAAGACATGGACGCGATTTTGGTGCCGGGCGGCTTCGGTTCACGCGGCGTGGAAGGCAAAATTGCCGCCGTACGCTATGCGCGTGAAAACAACGTACCATACTTGGGCATCTGCCTGGGCATGCAAATTGCCCTGATTGAGTACGCCCGCGATGTTGCAGGCTTGAAAGGTGCGAACTCTACCGAGTTTGATTTGAAATGCGCCGCGCCTGTCGTTGCCCTGATTGACGAATGGCAAACTGCCGACGGCAGCGTAGAAACCCGTGACGAATCTGCCGATTTGGGCGGTACCATGCGTTTGGGCGCGCAAGAAGTTGACCTCAAACCGGGCAGCCTTGCCGCAAAAATCTACGGCAGCGAACATATCCGCGAACGTCATCGCCACCGCTACGAGGTCAACAACAACTATGTTCCTCAGTTGGAAAAAGCCGGTTTGGTCATTGGCGGCGTATCTGCAGGCCGCGAGCGTTTGGTTGAAACCATCGAATTGCCAAATCATCCTTGGTTCTTCGCGTGTCAGTTCCATCCGGAATTTACTTCCAATCCGCGCAAAGGCCATCCTTTGTTCAGCGCGTTTGTGAAAGCCGCGTTGGGTAACAAAAAAGCCTGATTGATGTGATTGAAAAAGCACCCGTTTCCGGGTGCTTTTTTGTTTTCAGACGGCCTTAGAAGTTATTTGTCTTCATTGACTTCGCGGTCGTTTAAAGGTTGTACGGGACGGTTGTTTTCGCCGCCGATAATGTCGCGCATAGCTTTAAACTGCGCCGCATTTGCCTAAACCGGAGTTTTTAAGACAACCCAAGTCACGTTTTCGCTGCAAATAGGAAAGGCCGTCTGAAATTTCTTTCAGACGGCCTGTTTTATTTAAAAATGTTGTAAAAAGTCTAAACTCTAATGAATAAAAGTGTCTATCAAGATGAAAGTAGTTGTTTGTAGCGTTGGAAAACATTAATATTGCCAAACGTGTTTTCACGAGATTTTAACTTTGTTTTGGAGAGAATAATGAAAAAATCGATTATCGCTTTGGTTATTGCCGGTTTGCCGCTGGCTGCCTCTGCAGACGTCATTCTGTATGGTCAAATCAAAAGCAGCGTGACCGTCGGTCAAGTAAAAATCAAAGGTGATGCAGGTTCTGAAACCAGCTCTACCGCAACCAGCATCAATGACAATACCTCCCGTATCGGTTTCAAAGGCAGCGAAAACCTCGGCGGCGATTTGAAAGCTATCTGGCAAGTTGAACAAAAAACGGCCATTACCGGTGGTTCTCAAGGTTTTGCCAATCGCGATTCCTTCATTGGTTTGCAAGGTAAATTCGGTAAAGTCCGTGCCGGTAAACTCAGCAATATGCTGAACGAAATGGACACCATCGATCCATGGATGTACAAAACCAATGCCGCAGGCTTGGGCATCTTTACCCGTACCGGCAACCGTAACGCCGCTGTACGCTACGACAGCCCGGATTTCGGCGGATTCAAATTCAACGTGTCTTACGCACCGCGCGACAACCGCAATCCTTCAGACAAATACACGCACACCAAACCGGCCAAAGACCAATACACCGGCGGCGTGAGTTTCTCTAAAAACGGCTTTACCGCCAATGCGGCTTACGGCCACTACAACGGCGCGTACACCGACAAATCAGGCAAAGTCAAAGCGGCGCAAATCGCCAAAGTCGAAACTTATTACGATAAAGACAATCTCTTTGTCGGCGGCGGCGTACACTATGCCAAAGGCCATGAGACAGGCAACGAATATTTAGGCTATTTCACCGATGGTTTTAATGAGTACAAGGGTAGTGACATTACTGTCGATTCAGGCAAATCTGAAGCCGTGAAAGTAGTTGATGCAGCGGTAACAGTCGGCTACAAATTGGGCAATGTCACCCCACGCATTACTTACGCGCACGGCTGGCCTGCCAAGGGCGTGAACAGTGGAGAAAAATTGGTGGATAAATTCGACCAAGTCGTTGTCGGCGGCCAATACACCTTCAGCAAACGCACCGGCGTAGTTGCCCAACTGGCGTATCTGAAAGTCGGCAACAAAACCCGTCTGACTGCAGCCAACAAAGGCGGCGTTGAACAAAAAGCCGCTTCTGTGGGCCTGTATCACAAATTCTAAGCTGTCTCTAAAGACAAGGCCGTCTGAAAAATTTCAGACGGCCTTTTTGTTGATTAAAGCGGTTTATTTGTCGTGGTTGGTCAGCGTTGTGCCGTGACGGCCGCCGCGTTCTTTCAAACGTTGTACCAAGCCTTCGACCGTTGTCGGCATGCCGTCGATACAGAATGCCTGATACAGGGCGGTGTGCAGGGCATCGTTGCGGCTGAACGCAT
Organism: Neisseria sp. P0021.S005; assembly: GCF_051956955.1. NCBI lineage: Bacteria > Pseudomonadati > Pseudomonadota > Betaproteobacteria > Neisseriales > Neisseriaceae > Neisseria > Neisseria sp. P0021.S005. Next base: position 2,343 of record NZ_JBQCWY010000382.1, read on the forward strand.
TGCCGATCAGCTTCCAATCGCCTTTGCGCGGTTCAATCCAGCGGCGGTTTACTGTATCGCCGTAAGCGAATACTTTGTAAGACGAACGCTTGTCGTTGCTGTAAGTAAAGGATGTGCGGGCGCAATAGAGGCCTTCGACGGAGAGGTTGTCGTAGCCTTTGTCGGAGCGTACGTTCAAGACGTAGCGGATGCTGTTGTCCGGCGCAGGCATGATTTGCAGGCTGCTGAGCAGGATTTTGGGCTGCTTGCCGTAGGTTTCGTTGACATAGAGGTCGAACCAATCGCTCGATTGGGTATCGGGCAGAGGCGGCAACTCGGCTTTGTGTTCTTTAAACTCGCGTGCGGCAACTTCTTCAGGGCTTTCCTGATAACGCGTGTTGGTCAGCGTATCTTTTTGGCTGAAACCCAAAGCAAATGCTTGAGTCGCGGCAAGGCTGAGGGCGAGAAGGGCAAAACGGCGCATAGACAGCTCCAAAGTGAAAAACGGCTTTATTTTATGGGCTTGCAGGGTGGGGTGCAAGTAAGTGCGGTATAATTGACGTTAATTCTGATTAATATGACGAGTTT
>NZ_JBQCWY010000383.1:0-2903 GCF_051956955.1 Neisseria sp. P0021.S005
GCCATTATGCAGGACTACCGTTTCACTTTTCTCGGCTATGTCGATTGGCTGGGTGGGCTTTACGGCATGTTGAGCGAAGGCGTGGCGCAGCCATCGTTGTTTGAACGGCTGTTTTGCAACATCTTTGCCGCACCCGAAGCCGTGAAAATCGAATTGTTCCGCTATCCGGAAAACATGGGGCTGTGCCTGTTTGGCGACAGCAGTTTCTGCCTGCAAGCCTCGGCCAAGCTATTCAGTGTCGGCGTTAATATTTCACACGATATGTTTGCCGTCGTCCATCTGCAAACCGACCGTTGGCACGCGTTTAAGAATACCTTTCATCACGACGCGCCCAAACTGCAAGGCCAAGTGCGGATTATCGACGGCGATCAAACCCAAAGATTGCTGTTCAACCGACTGTGCATCCAGCAAGCCCATGAAGCCGTATTCGGCCAAAGCCCTAATATCAAAGATTATTTAGAGGCCGTCTGAAACCCCAAACCAGAAGAAAGCATATGAAAATCACGCCAATCCAAGCCCTAAACGACAACTACATCTGGATGATTCAAGAAGGCAACCATGCTGCCTGCGTCGATCCGTCCGATGCCACGCCCGTTTTGAAATTCCTCGTCCACAACCGCCTGATGCTGGCGCAAACATGGATTACCCATCCGCATCCCGACCATACCGGCGGCGCAAAAAGCCTGTTCCACGGCTTTTTAGAATCCCCAATCTATGGCGAAAGTGACATCGACGTAGCGACGCATACCGTCACCGCAGGTACGCAGTTCCCGTTTGGCGAAGGCTTGGTTACCGTTTGGGCAACCCCCGGCCATACCGACCGCCACATCAGCTATCTGCTGGAAAATTCAGACGGCCTGCACGTTTTCTGCGGCGATACCTTGTTCTCCGCTGGTTGCGGCCGCGTATTTACCGGCACAATCGAGCAGCTTTACGACAGCTTCCACCGATTCAACCAGCTGCCCGAAGAAACGCTGTTTTATCCGGCGCACGAATACACCGCCTCCAATCTGCGCTTTGCCCAGCATATCGAGCCGGACAATGCCGACATTCAGACGGCCTTGGCCGCAGCCGAACACACGCCGACACTGCCCGTCAGCCTGGCACACGAACGCAAAGTCAATCCATTTTTCCGCGTACACCTGCCCCAAGTTCAGGCACGCGCCGAAGAATTGAGCGGACGAAAATTAAACAGCGAACTCGAAGTCTTCGCCGCCTTGCGTGAATTAAAAAATCAATTTTAATTGGGCTTACTCCCTAAAGAATAAGGCCGTCTGAACAATATCTGTTCAGACGGCCTTTATTTTTTAGGGATTATTCCCATTCAATCGTGGCAGGCGGTTTGCCGCTGACATCATAAACCACGCGGTTGATGCCTTTGACTTCGTTGATGATGCGGTTGGACACTCGACCAAGCAGCGAGTATGGCAGCTCAGCCCAGTGGGCAGTCATAAAGTCGCTGGTAATCACGGCACGCAAAGCTACGACATAATCGTAAGTACGGCCGTCGCCCATTACGCCGACGGATTTCACAGGCAGGAATACGGCAAAGGCTTGGCTGGTCAGATCGTACCAAGATGTGCCGTTTTCATCGGTAGTATTGCGCAATTCTTGAATGAAAATATCGTCTGCTTGACGGAGCAAGTCGGCGTATTCTTTTTTCACTTCGCCCAAGATACGCACACCCAAACCTGGGCCCGGGAACGGATGACGGTACACCATTTCACGCGGCAGACCCAAAGCGACGCCCAATTCGCGTACTTCGTCTTTGAACAAGTCGCGCAACGGCTCAAGCAATTTGAGCTTCATGTTTTCAGGCAGGCCGCCGACATTGTGGTGGGATTTGATGGCATGGGCTTTTTTGGTTTTCGCGCCTGCGGATTCGATTACGTCAGGGTAAATCGTACCTTGCGCCAACCATTTGGCGTTAGTGAGTTTTTTCTCTTCAGCGTCAAATACTTCGATAAATTCCGCACCGATGATTTTGCGTTTTTTCTCCGGATCGGTCACGCCGGCAAGTTTCGCCAAAAACTGCTCTTCGGCATCAACGTGAATCACGCGTACTCCTAAGTTGCGGGCAAACATGTCCATCACCATTTTGCCTTCGTTCAAACGCAACAGACCGTGGTCAACAAACACGCAGGTCAGTTGGTCGCCGATGGCACGATGAATCAGCGCGGCCGCTACGGAAGAGTCCACGCCGCCGGACAAACCTAAAATCACTTCGTCGCTGCCGACTTGTTCGCGGATTTTGGCAACGGCTTCTTCGATGTAGTTCGGCATGGTCCAGCTTGGTTGTGCGCCGCAAATATCCAAGACAAAGCGGTTTAACAACGCGCGACCTTGTTTGGTGTGGGTCACTTCAGGGTGGAATTGGATGCCGTAGAATTGTTTCTCAGCGTTTTCCATCATGGCAATTGGGCAAGACGGGGTGTCGCCGATAACAGAGAAGCCGGTAGGCAGTTTGGAAACTTTATCGCCATGGCTCATCCATACGTCGAGCGTGTTGGGCGTATCGTCTTGAATGCCGCGTGTCAGCTCACTGTCGATGGTTTTAACTTGCGCATAACCGAATTCGCGTTGGTTGCCCGGGCTAACTTCGCCGCCCAAGTGGTGCGCCATAAATTGCATGCCGTAGCAGATGCCCAAAACCGGAATGCCCAAATCAAAGATGCCGGTATCGGCTTGATAGTCGGATTCGTAAACGGAATTAGGGCCGCCAGAGAGGATGATGCCTTTCGGGTTGAAGGCTTTGATTTCTTCCAAAGGCATATCGAAAGAATGCAGTTCGCAGTAAACGTGGGCTTCGCGCACGCGGCGGGCGATCAGCTGGGTAACTTGCGAGCCGAAGTCGAGAATAAGGATTTTGTCTTGAGTCATGGCGGAAACTTTGCAAAATGTAA
>NZ_JBQCWY010000384.1:0-2894 GCF_051956955.1 Neisseria sp. P0021.S005
TTCGAAGAGTTCGGTATCGACTAAATGTGATGGAACGACGTTTTGCAGGGCGGAGAACATGGACTCGATACGGCCGGGGAAGCGTTTGTCCCAATCGCGCAGCATGTCGCCGATAACTTGGCGTTGCAGGTTGGGCTGGGAGCCGCAGAGGTTGCATGGGATAATTGGGAATTGCTTCAGCTCGGCGTATTTGATCAAGTCCTTCTCTTTGACATACGCCAGAGGACGGATGACGATATGTTCGCCGTTGTCGCTCACCAGTTTGGGCGGCATGGCTTTGAGTTTGCCGCCGTAAAACATATTCAGGAACATGGTGGCGAGGATGTCGTCGCGGTGGTGTCCCAAGGCGATTTTGGTGCAGCCCAATTCTTTTGCAGTGCGATAGAGAATACCGCGGCGCAAACGGCTGCACAGCGAACAAGTCGTTTTGCCTTCGTCCAACACGCGTTTAACGGTGGAGTAGGTGTCTTCTTCAACGATTTTGTAGGGAACGCCGATACTTTCGAGATAGGTCGGCAATACTTCTTCAGGGAAGCCCGGCTGTTTTTGGTCGAGATTGACGGCGACCAGTTCGAAATCAATCGGCGCACTGGCTTGAAGCTGGCGCAGAATATCTAAAAGGGCGTAGCTGTCTTTGCCGCCGGAGAGGCAGACCATGATTTTGTCGCCCGGTTCGATCATATTGAAATCGTTAATGGCATCGCCGACGGCGTGGCGCAGGCGTTTGCTGAGTTTGTTGTTTTCTAATTCTTGCTTGGTTTTTTTGGACATGGCTGTTTGTGCTTTGAAATAATAGAAAAATTTAAGGGCGGTATTGTACCTCAAAAGAATAAAGGCCGTCTGAAAAACTGCGCTTGCTTGGTTGAAGCGGCGTTTTCAGACGGCCTGATATTTGTGCTTTATTTGATTTGAAGGGCGGTAATTTTGATTTCAACCTTCCAGTCTGGTGAAGCCAGTTTCGCTTCCACGCAGGCGCGGGCCGGAGCGCGCTCAGGGGCTGTCCATGCGTCCCAGGCTTCATTCATAGCGGCGTAGTCGTTCATATCGGGCAGATAGATGGTAGCTTCTAAAATGTGGGCTTTGTCGGATTGGCATTGTGCGAGCCATGAATCGATTTGCGCCAAAACGTTTTCAGTTTGTGCTTTGGCGTCGGCTTCAGGATTTTCGGGAACCATGCCAGAGAGGAAAACCAAGCCGTTGGCTACGACGGCTTCCGAATAGCGTTTGCTTGTGCCAAGATAGCGGATGTCCATGTTGTCTCCTGATTTCAAAAAGAAGGTATGGTAACATTGCAGTTGTTTACGTTCCACATTTAAGAGGGGCCGTCTGAAAAGGGTGGCGGAAAACAACCATGAGTAAAGCAGAATATCCGGTTACGCAGGCAGTGCGCTTTTTACGCAGTAAGAAAATTGATTTTGTCCCTTATGTTTATGCGTATGAAGAACATGGCGGTACGGCGCGTTTTGCCGAATGTACGGGCAAGCCCGAGCATCAGGTCATCAAAACGATCGTTTTGCAGGATGAGCATAAAAAAGGCTTGGTTGTGTTAATGCACGGCGACAAACATATTTCTACCCGCAATCTGGCGTGCGAACTGGGCTTGAAACACATCGTGCCGGCAACGGCAGATCAGGCGGCGAAATGGACAGGATATTTGGTTGGCGGTACGTCGCCGTTCGGTATGAAAACCGCATTGCCGGTTTATGTGGAAGAAAGCATTTGGGCTTTGGACGAGATTTTTATCAATGGCGGCAAACGTGGGTTTATCGTAGGCATGAAGCCTGAAAACCTGCGGACGCTCAATCCGAAAGATGTTCATGTTGCAGTCGATTCATAAAGGATAGGAATACAGATGGAACAATTAAATTTATACGAAATCTTGGGTGTATCTCAGGATGCTGATATCAGCGTTATCCGCGAGGCTTACGGTAAATTGGTTGCCAATCCGGATATTCAGAAAGATGCGGAGCGTTTCAAAGCCATCGGACAGGCGTTTGAAGTATTGTCTCATCCGGAAAAACGTCTGGCTTATGATGCGGCGATGCAGTACGAGCGTCAGGAAGTCAAAGAAAACAGCTTCAATGATACGGCGGCCAATCATACGGCAAACTATAATACAGGGAACAATAATACGGGGGGCAATATGGTCAATACGTCCAAATCCGAAGTGAAAAACTATGTTTTTATTGCCTATGTGACATATGCCTTGGGCTTGTTTATTTGGTTTACACCCGTCGTCGGTGTGATTTTGGCGTTTATCAAACGCGATGAAGCGCAAGGCAGCATTTACGCCAGCCATATTGATTATCTGATTAAGACATTTTGGGTGTCTTTGATTGGTATGGTTTTAGGGATGCTGACCATACTTATCTTAATCGGTTGGCTGATTTTGGCGGCAACCGGTGTTTGGCTCATTTATCGTGTAGTCGTCGGATTGATTAAACTGAATGAAGATAAGCCTGTTTCTAATCAAGGATGGTTCTAAAGCATGACATATTTATTGGCAAGTATCGTTTGCAGCGTGTTGGTTTCAGTACTGCTGAAAGTGGCGCGCAAGCAAAAAATCAATATCGAGCAAGCGGTGGCGGTGAACTACATCGTTGCCATCACTTTGACCATGCTGGTGTTAAAGCCTGATTTGAGTAATCCGCAGGTATTTTTACCGACTTGGTGGCTTTTTGCGGCATTGGGCATTTTGCTGCCAAGCGTGTTTGTCATTATGGGCAAATCGGTAGATGCGGCAGGTATCGTCAAATCGGATGCGGCGCAACGCTTATCGCTGTTTCTGCCGATTGTCGCTTCATTCACGCTTTTCCATGAGCAGTTGACCGAAGGCCGTCTGATCGGTTTGGTATTGGCATTTACGGCACTGTTTTTCTTGCTTTGGAAAAGCG
>NZ_JBQCWY010000385.1:0-2892 GCF_051956955.1 Neisseria sp. P0021.S005
TTTCAGACGGCATGTCGGTGATGTTGTCGCCGTTGAGCCAGACTTCGCCGCTGTCGGGACGCACCAGGCCGACGATGGTTTTGAGCAGGGTGGATTTGCCGCAGCCGGAGCGGCCGAGTACGGCGAGAATTTCGCCTGCTTCGACGTTTAGGTTGATGTCTTGGGCAACGGTTTTGCTGCCGAAGCGTTTGTTGATGTTTTTGAGTTGCAACATGGTTTCAGACGGCCTTTAAAAATGGGGTCGGCAACGGATGCTGTCGAGCCATGCGGACAGCGGATGTTTGAGGTCTATCAGGCCGTATCGACGGCAGGCTTCAAGCGTAACCAGCTGGGCATCGTGCATCATGTTTCCGCCCAACATGGCATCGAGCAGGGTGGGGATGTCCATCAGTTCAAAACCGGCAACTTCGCCGTCTTGGTTGGCGGGTTGGAAGCCTTCAGGCAGGATAATGTCGAAGATATGCAGGATTTCGTTGTGGACACCGCGATTAACGGGGCGCAAACTATATATTTGGGCAGTCGGTCGGATATGGGGGGTTAACGAAGCGGGAATGCCTGCTTCTTCTTCACCCTCGCGGCAGACGGCTTCAGACGGCCTTTCGCCGCTGCTGATGCCGCCTCCGGTCAGATTGTCGAGTTTGTTCGGATCGACGGCTTTGTGCGGACTGCGGCGGCCTATCCAAAAGCGCAGACTGTTTTCTGTTTCGACCAATCCGTTCAAATGCACTGCCTGACTCATCAGGCCGAACGGACGGAAGGCGGCGCGTTCGAGTGCGCATAAAGGCTTGCCCGACTGGTCGCAGATGTCGAACTTTTCACCGCGCCAACCCTTGAGCCAACCGCATTCGCGCCATTGTTGCGCCAGCGTTTGCAAACTGTCGCCCATTTCCGCCCAGCTGTCGGTTTCCAAATTCAGGCCGTCTGAAAGGGTCGACTGCCTGCCTGTCCAATCTTGCCCGAGGCGTTCGCGCCATAACGGGGTCAGACGGCCTAAAGGCAGGCCGTTGAGATACAGAATGCACCAATCGTCGGATGCGCCATAGCTGGTTTGCGCCCAATCCCACAATGCATCGTGGACATCGGACGCGAATACCTGTTCAAAGCGGAAAGACTGAGACACGGCACATCCTCCAAAAGAACTAAAGATACGTTGATTTTAGCCGTTTACGGCGAATTTGCAAAACAACCGCACTACCCGAAAACCGCTATAATAGAGTAAACCATCCGAAACGAGCACATCATGAGCGAATTGAGCGAAATCCTCGCCTATAACCAACATTTCGTCGAAACAGGCGAATACGAAAAATACTTTACCAACAAATACCCCGGCCGCGAGCTGGCCATCCTCTCCTGCATGGACGCGCGCATTATCGAATTGCTGCCCAACGCGTTGGGTTTGAAAAACGGCGATGCCAAGCTCATCAAAAACGCCGGCGCGCTGGTGACCCACCCTTGGGGTTCGGTAATGCGCAGTTTGTTGGTGGCCGTATTTGAACTCAAAGTCAAAGAAATCATGGTCATTGCCCACCACGATTGCGGTATGCGCGGACTACACGCCGAAGAGTTCCTCCAACGCGTACACGACAGCAATATCCCCGACGACCGCATCGAAACCCTGCGTAATGCCGGTATCGATTTGGACGGCTGGCTGACCGGTTTTGACGATGTCGAAGACAGCGTGCGCCATACCGTCGAGCTGATTCGCAAACATCCGCTGATGCCCGACAACATCGCCATCCACGGCCTGGTCATCCACCCGACTACAGGCAAGCTCAACCTGATTGTTGACGGCAGCCTGCCTGCTTCAGACGGCCAAAACATCTAACTCAGACACCACTACGAAATGAAAAACATCGGATTATTCGGCGGCACATTTGACCCCATCCACAACGGCCACCTCCACATCGCCCGCGCCTTTGCCGACGAAATCGGTTTGGATCTTGTCGTCTTCCTGCCGGCAGGCGACCCGTACCACAAAGACAGCACGCGCACGCCGGCACAAGAGCGCCTCAATATGGTCGAACTTGCCATCGCCGACGAGCCGAAATTCGCCGCCAGCGATTGCGATATCGTCCGCGACGGCGCGACTTATACGTTTGACACCGTCCAAATCTTCCGCCAGCAATTTCCCGGTGCGCAACTGTGGTGGCTGATGGGCAGCGACAGCCTGATGCAGCTGCACACATGGAAAAAATGGCAAACCCTCGTGCGCCAGACCCATATCGCCATCGCCATGCGCCAAGGCGACAACCTCAACAAAACCCCGCGCGAATTGCACGCATGGATCGGCGAAGCCCTGCAAAACGGCAGCGTCCGCATCCTCAACGCGCCGCTGCACAACACCAGCTCCACCCAAATCCGCGCCAATCTCGCCAAAACGCACCATTCAGACGGCCTGCCACAACCCGTCGCCCAATACATCCGCCAACACAAACTCTATGAAAAATAGCGTTTATTCAGGCAGATAAGCTATAATGCCGTCTGAAAACATTTCAACTAGGAAAATAATGAACGAACAAGAATTGCAAGACCTGCAAAAAATGGTCGAAGTGGCCGTAAACGCCCTCGAAGACATTAAAGCCAAAGACATCTCTGTTTTGGAAACCCAAGACAAAACCTCCCTGTTCGCCCGTATGATTATTGCCAGCGGCGACAGCACACGCCAAGTCAAAGCATTGGCCAACAACGTTGCCGTCGATTTGAAAGAAGCCGGTTTTGAAATCCTCAGCACCGAAGGCGACAGCGGCGAATGGACGCTTGTCGATGCAGGCGACCTCGTTGTCCACGTCATGCTCCCTGCCGTGCGCGACTTCTACGACATCGACACCTTGTGGGGCGGAGAAAAACCGAGTTTCCACGCCGGTATGCAAAAACCTTGGCACGCCGCCGACT
>NZ_JBQCWY010000386.1:0-2891 GCF_051956955.1 Neisseria sp. P0021.S005
CCTGAGCGGTAAACAATCGCGCGTCCACGTTGCGTGTGATGATGCCGCCGCCTTTGGAGGCCGTACCGCTTTGTCCGTGGGCGCGGTCAAAAATAATCAAGTCTTTGACTTTATCTGCTACAAGCGTGCCGCCTACGTTCCAGCCCGCGCCTGCCAACGAGTTCATGTAGCCGTTGTAGTAGTCGTTGCGGCTGTCGGCGGTGAGCTTGATGCGGTTGTGTTTTTCGGTTTTCAGCAGGGGATTGCCTGCGATGGCGGCGGCTGGGTTTTGGTTCATCAGCATGCCGTTCATGCGGTTTTGTACGATGGCGGCAAGCGAGTTGAAGCGTTCAGTGTTGTCGCCGATTCGTTCTAAGTGAGCAAGGGAAACGCTGTATTTTTGCGTTTCAGACGGCGTGAAATCGTATTTGAGTTCACCGGAGAAGGCATGACGGCGAACTTTGCCGTTGAAGTCGTAGCCGTAATGGGTTTTCCAGATTTGTTGCGATGAGGCGAAGGCAAGGTTGCGGTTCATCGGATGGGCGGGCTGCGCCGTATTTTTGCGTACGTCCGCTTCGTTGATTTCGTAGCTTAAGCCCAAGCCTAATTTGTGTCGGTCGTCAAATTTGTAGGACAGGGTATCGGCGATGCGCCAGCGGTCGATATGCACATCGGCGAAACGGTAGCCGTTGAGGAAATCGCGCATGGCGGTGTGGGTGTTGCGTTCGCCGTTTTGGCTGTCGTTGCGGTAGCTGACGGCGGCGGTGTTGTGGAATTTGCCGAAATCCGCGTCGTGTTTGAGCGAGAAATCATATACTTTGCGGTCAAGTTCTACGAACACTTGCTGCGGCGTGTTATTTGGGCGCAGGGAGTAATTGTCGGCACGGCGTTTGAGTTTGATGACGCCTGCTTCTGCGCTGACCGTATTGCTCAAATCGGCATTGCCCCAACGTGCGTTGAGTTTGGCGATATGGCGTTCGGTGTCCAATGCATCGTTGACGAACTGCGGCTGGCGGTCGTTGTTGATGTCGTCGTGTAGGTAGGTGAGGCGGTATTCTTGATTTTCAGACGGCACGAAACCGAGTACCAAAGCTTGATTAAAACGGCTGTATTTCCAATCGGTCTGATTGCCGTCGCCGTCTTTATAGCCGTTGGCCTTGGTGTGATTGAGGTTGGCCACGCCGTACACTTTTGCCCCACGCGCTTGCGCGGTAACGGAGTTGTAAAAGCTTTTGCCGTAGAAGCCGCTGTTTGCTTTCAACGGACGGAAGGCTTGGTCTATGTTTTCGGTAACAAAGTAATGATCGCTGCGGTCGGTGCGGTCGAATTGGTTTTCGGGGAAATAGCCTTGTGCGGCGGTCGGTGCAATCGGTTTGGGAGGGGAGAAGGTTTTGACAGGCTGGATTTCATCAGGGTCTGCCAAGGTTTCGGCAAAACCGTTTGCGGCGGCAAAACTGCTCATTAACAGGTAAACCAAATGTTTTCGTTTCATCTTCATCTCCTGATAATCATTTTTATTCATTATGCTCTTGGAGAGAAGCAAAGTAAAGAAACGATAAGGTATTTATTGTCGATAAATACCTAGCGCAAAATACAAATCGGCAAGGAGGAAAATTTTTAGAAGAGGGGAGCGGCGGCGCAGGATGTATTTGCTCCGAAATCGGGTTTTATCTTCTATTAATATTTCAGGTTGATAAAGCAAAAGGCCGTCTGAAAACCCCTCCCTTTTCAGACGGCCTTTTGCTGGGTATAATAAATTTACGAATCATTATTATTTCTGTTTAAATATAGGAGAAATGCATGAGTACCCGTACCGAACACGACACCATGGGCAATGTTGAAGTCCCGTCCGAAGCCTATTGGGGCGCGCAGACCCAGCGCAGCCGCAACAATTTCAAAATCGGCGGCGAAACCCTGCCGCAGCCGTTGATTTATGCTTTGGCGCTGGTAAAAAAAGCCGCAGCCGCCACCAATGTCGCCCTCGGCAGGATTAAGCCTGAGCAGGCGGATTTGATTACGCAGGCGGCGGACGACGTGTTGAACGGCAAGCTCGACGGGCAGTTTCCATTGGTAGTGTGGCAGACCGGCTCCGGCACGCAGTCCAATATGAACATGAACGAAGTGCTGGCGAACCGCGCCAACGAAATCGCCGGTACGGGTTTGGCGGCGTACCAGCCCGTCCATCCTAACGACCATGTGAACCATGCGCAATCGACCAACGACGCATTCCCGACCTCCATCCATGTCGCCGCCGCGATTGAAATCAACCGCCACCTCATTCCCGCCGTCCAAGCCCTGCGCGACACATTGGATAAAAAAGCCAAAGAATTTGCCCCCATCGTCAAAATCGGCCGCACCCACTTGCAGGACGCGACGCCGCTGACTTTGGGACAAGAATTTTCCGGCTACGTTTCCCAGCTTGATCACGGCTTAGGCCGTCTGAACGACGCGCTCAAAGGTTTGTACGAACTCGCTTTGGGCGGCACGGCGGTCGGCACGGGTTTGAACAGCCATCCCGAATACGCCGAAAAAGCCGCTGCCAAACTTGCCGAATTGTCCGGCCTGCCGTTTGTCAGCGCGCCGAACAAATTTGAAGCCTTGGGCGGACGCGATGCCGCCGTTGCCGCTTCGGGCGCACTGAAAACGCTGGCGGCAAGCCTGAACAAAATCGCCAACGACATCCGCTGGCTGGCAAGCGGTCCGCGCTGCGGTTTGGGAGAAATCAAAATCCCCGAAAACGAGCCGGGTTCGTCCATCATGCCGGGTAAAGTCAACCCGACCCAATGCGAAGCGATGACCATGGTGTGCTGCCAAGTGTTCGGCAACGACGTCACCATCGGCATGGCGGGCGCATCGGGCAATTTCGAGCTGAACGTCTATATGCCCGTTATCGCTTACAACCTCTTGCAATC
>NZ_JBQCWY010000387.1:0-2886 GCF_051956955.1 Neisseria sp. P0021.S005
AATGGTGGATATCGAGGCCGTCTGAAAGTGGGGGCGGCAGGTTTTCAGACGGCATGGCACGGTCTGCGCTTTCTGCCGGATCGATGGCAGGTTGCAAAGGCTCGTGTTGTTCGTCGGTTGACTTGGTATGCCGGCTCAAACCGGTAAAGCTGGTGTGGCGGATAAAGTCAAAATCGCGGCGTTTGATGCTATGTGCGCTAAAAGCTTGGTCTTGCTGGCGGCTGTATTGGTAGACGGTTTCCGGCGGGGCTTCTTCCGTGAATGCAAACTCCGTATTTTCAGGCGTGTTTGTGATAAAGCGTTGCCAGTTGGTTTTGAGCATTTCCACAACGTCTGTCGCGCTTTTATAGCTTTGGCTGACGCTTTCGCGGCCGGCATCCGGCAAACCTTCGAGCAGATAGGCAAAAGGATTGTTTGGCGTACAGTTTTTGTTGGCGGCGGCGTAGATATTGAGCTGTTCTTCGGCGCGGGTAAGGGCGACATAAAGTAGGCGTAAATCTTCGGCCGTCTTTTCGTCGGCAAGGTGGCTTAGTTCTGCTTCTGAGGTTTGCGATTTGGCCAGCAGCTCGGTTTCGTGGTTGTCAGTATGCAGGATTTTCCAGTTTTCTTTGGAATTGTCTTTGGTATCCCATGCGAAGGGGCAGTAAACCAAAGGATATTGCAAACCTTTCGACGCGTGCATGGTAACGATTTTGACCAGTTTTTCGTCGCTTTCAAGACGGATGGTTTGCGCGTCTGATGGGAAATGGCCGCTGCGCGCACGGCTGATTTGTTCGTTCAGCCATTTATGCAGGGCGGCAGGGTTGCGGCTTTGGCTGTCTTCTTCGGCCAAAAGCTCCAGAATTTGATAGTAGTTGGTCAGGCTACGCTCGTTGCCGCCTTTGAGCAGGCGTGTTTCGATGTCATGTAGGGCGGCAAACTGCTGCACGGCGGCAAAAATGCCGCCTTTCCGCCATTTTTCCATGGCTTGGGCAGACGACTCCAGCCATTTCAGCAGCTGGTGTTCGTTGCGGTTGAGTTCGTAAATCTCTTTGGCGGTATAGCCGAACAAAACGCCGGTCAAGACAAAGCGCAGCCAGTCGGTTTGCCTTGGGTTGAGCCAAAAGCCGATCAGCGCGGACAGAGAGTCTGCCTCGGCGGAATCGAAAACGGACTGGCGCGACAGCAACACGCTTTGGATACGGCGCTGTTTCAGTTTCCCTGCAATCATCGCCGCTTCGTTGTTGGTGCGCACCAAGACGGCAATGTCGCCGGATTCCAACGCGCGGCCTTTGAAATTCAGACGGCCTTCGGCCGCTTCATTGAGCGCAAAGGCAATTTCATCGGCGCAATATTCGGCGGCTCGGCTGCGCAAAATCTCTTTGCCGGTTTGATCGTCCGTATTGAGCCAGCGCACTTGGATGGCGGGGTGGTGTGGCGACAGCCGGCTTTCGGCGCGGCTAGCGGAGACCTCGCTGTAATTGATGTTTTCCAACACGAAGGGGTGTTTTTTTTGTTTGAACAAGGCGCTGATGCCGTTGATCAGCTTGGCATGGCTGCGGTAGTTGACGGCGAGGGTGTAATGCCTGTCCGCATCTTGCGCGGCTTGCAGATAGGCGTAAATGTCCGCACCGCGAAAGCTGTAAATCGCCTGTTTGGGGTCGCCAACGAGAAACAGCGGGCAGCCTTGTTCGATAAAAATTTGGAGGAAAATTTCGTATTGCAACGGGTCGGTATCTTGGAATTCGTCAATCAGCGCGATTTCCCAGTTTGCCGCTGCCGCTTTTGCCAATGCGTTACCGTGTTCATTGGTGGTCAATGCCTGATGGACATCCAGCAGCAAATCATCAAACACGCGCTCGCGGCGTGATTTTTTTTGTTCGGCAATGGATTGGTTGATGTAGGAAAGGAGGTCGAGTTGCAGGCAGATGAAGACCGCTTCTTCCGCGCTTTTCATTGCCTGCAAATCACGACCAAGATTAGCCAAGGCTTGCAGCTGAATAATTTCCGGTGCATCGGCATTGGCTTTATATTCTTTTTTCAGTTTACTGTTGAGCGTGTCGATACTGAAGAGGCTTAATTTTTCCAGCGTTTGTTTGCTCAGGCGGGGCAGACGGTTGGATTCGGCGTTTGTTTTTAAATCGGTAAAAACATTTTCAAAGGTTTTTCGTTTGTAGGTTTGGCCGTTAAGTTTGGGAAAAATTGCCCAAAACGCTTTTTCCAAGTCTTCCAAGTGGACGCAAACTTTTTGCCATGTTTCTTGAAGCTTGGCTTGGGCTTCTTGCAAATCGCCTTCAGGCCGTCTGAATTTCAGATAGGGGCGGCCGGTATAGCTTTTAATTTCGGCAAGCATTTCTTCGGGCGTGCATTTTCGGTCAAAAACCAATTGTGCCAATGTGGTATCGGTTGCCACTTTCTGCCGCCAAAAGTCCTGCGCTGGAATCAGCAGCCTCTCGCGCGAGTCGTCCGACAGCTCGACATCCAAAGGCGCGCCGCACAAAAACGCGTAATCGCGCAAGACGCGCTGACAGAAGCCGTGGATGGTGTAAATCGAGGCGTTGTCAAACTGGCTCAGCGCGGCTTTGAGGCGGAGAATCAGGCGATGGCAGCTTTCCTGTCCGTCTTGCTCGCCTAAAGCCAAAGGAATCAAGCGATTGAGAAAGTCATCGGGGGATTTCTTCTCTTTTTCGTAATATTTGTTCAGGCCGTCTGAAATATGTTCCGGCTCGCCGCCCAGGGTTTGGATTTCGTTTAAAACCTGCAACACTTCGTCCAAACGCGCGCGCAAACGGGTTTTCAGTTCTGCCGTCGCCGCTTTGGTAAAGGTAACGACCAGAATTTTCTCGATGTCTTTTTTTTCTAAAACAATCAGTCGGGTAAAGAGCGCGGCAATGCCGTAGGTTTTAC
>NZ_JBQCWY010000388.1:0-2874 GCF_051956955.1 Neisseria sp. P0021.S005
GTCTCGAACTCGAAACCGTTTCCCTGACCGGCCTCGACCAAACCAGCTTTGAGTTCTTCAACCCGCAAAACGCCTTTGACGCGGAAGGTTTGACCAAACTGACCGAAACCATCGAAGGCCGCCGCAAAAAACGTAACGAAATCGAACAAGACACCGACTTGGCAATCAAAACCAAAAACCTCGAAGCCGAGCAGCAACGCCTGAAAATCTCGCGCGAAGAAGAATACGCCAAACTCGAACAAGAGCGTGAAATTGCCGTCCGCCGCGCCGAACAAGAGGCCAGCATTGCCGAACAAGAATCTCAGAAAAAACGTGAAGCGGAAGAAGCAAAAATTGCCGCTGAACGCGAAGTGGATTTGAAACGCATTGCCGCCGAGCGCGATATTAAAAACGAAGACATTAGAAAAGCCCAAGCCGTTGAACAGGCAGAGGTTGAACGCCGCAAAGCCATCGAATTGGCCGAGCAAGACCGCGCCATCGCCGTTGCCGAAAAATCACGCGCCGAATCCGAAGCCAAAGCCGAAGCCGACAAAGCCCGTGCCGCAGCTGTTCGTGAAGAAGAAAGCGTGATTACCGTACGCGAAACCGAACGCGCCGAGCGTGCTAAAGCGGTCGAACTGATTGCCGCAGAAGAAGCCGCGCAAAAAGATGCGATTTCGCTCACTGTTGCCGCCGAAGCTGAAAAACAAGCTGCACAAGACCGCGCTGAAGCCGTGCGTATTGCCGCCGAAGCCGAAGCCGAAAAACACCGCCTGCAAGCCAAAGGTGAGGCCGATGCCAAAATTCTGTTGGCGCAAGCGCAAGAGCAACAATACAAGGTTGACGCCGAAGGTACCCGCGCTGTGAACGAAGCTGCCAACGTCCTGAGCGTTGAACAGGTTGAAATGCAAGTCCGCCTTGCCCTCTTGAAACATCTGCCTGACATCATCCGCGAATCCGTCCGCCCAATGGAAAAAATCGAAGACATCAAGATTTTGCAAGTCAATGGTCTGGGTGGCTTTGCCGGTGGTGCAAACGGTGCGGAAGGTGTTTCAGACGGCCAGACCACACAAGCCAGCCTTGCAGACCAAATGGTCAACAGCGCACTGCGCTACCGCAGCCAAGCTCCGTTGGTTGACGGTCTCTTGAAAGAGTTGGGGCTAAATGGTGGCGACATCAACGGCCTGACCCAAGGACTTGATAAAACCATCGACCAATCATAAACGAATGCCATCATAATGGTTTAAAGGCCGTCTGAAACTTTTCAGACGGCCTTTTGTTTATACAAGAGCTTCCACAAATTCTAATATTTTCAATACTGATCAATTCAGATCTGTTGTAGTAGCAATAAATTAGGAATCATCCAATCTATTTTTTGAGGATAAAAAAGATTGGGTGGACTATTTTAAATGTGAATCACAAGGCTAACTACTTCAATAATGATCCACCAATAATTTAATCATAAAAACCTGTTCTACCGTTTCGATTTCAAACTTGCCATCTACTCATCTATCGACATTTCAATATCAAGCCACTTATCTTCAGATAAATAAAAAAGCACAACATTTCGTTGTGCTTTTTCTTGATGAACCCACATTACTTGTTTTTTTGCGAACGAAGGTAATCCAAAGTTTTCAGCTGGGCAATGGCGGCTGCCAATGCTTTGTGCGCTTCAGCCAAAGATTTTTCGTCTCTAGCTTCAGAAACACCTGTTTCGGCTGCTTTTTTAGCTGCTTCAGCACGCGCCTGATCCATTTCTGTACTGCGGACGGCAACGTCTGCCAATACGGTAATCTTATCAGGCTGTACTTCTAAAACGCCACCGGAAACGGCAACCAGTACTTCTTCAGCTTCACCCGGAACAGTCAAACGCAATGCGCCGGGGCGTACCAAACTCATAATCGGCTCGTGTCGTGGATAAATACCAAGCTCACCTTGAACGGTCGGAACCACCACAAAGCTGGCCTCGCCCGAATAGATGTTTTGCTCGCTACTGACCACTTCAACTTGCATGGTGCTCATGCCGGCCTCCTTAGTTTAAGGTTTTCGCTTTCTCAGCCGCTTCTTCGATACCGCCTACCATATAGAACGCTTGTTCAGGCAGATGGTCGTATTCGCCGTTCAAGATGGCTTTAAAGCCGGCGATGGTGTCACGCAATGAAACATATTTGCCTGGAGAACCGGTAAATACTTCGGCAACGTGGAACGGTTGAGACAGGAAGCGTTGGATTTTACGGGCGCGCATCACAGTCAGTTTGTCTTCGTCAGACAATTCGTCCATACCCAGAATAGCGATAATGTCGCGCAATTCTTTGTATTTTTGCAGAGTAGACTGTACACCGCGCGCTACGTCGTAGTGCTCTTGGCCCAATACCATCGGATCCAATTGGCGTGAAGTAGAATCAAGCGGGTCAACTGCCGGGTAAATACCCAAAGATGCAATATCACGGCTCAATACGACGGTTGCGTCCAAGTGGGCGAAAGTTGTCGCTGGAGACGGGTCAGTCAAGTCATCCGCAGGTACATATACGGCTTGGATGGAAGTAATGGAGCCGGTTTGGGTAGAGGTAATACGCTCTTGCAAACGACCCATTTCTTCAGCCAATGTCGGTTGGTAACCCACTGCAGAAGGCATACGGCCCAACAGTGCAGATACTTCGGTACCGGCCAAAGTGTAACGGTAGATGTTGTCAACGAAGAACAATACGTCGCGACCTTTACCGTTTTCGTCTTTTTCGTCACGGAAATATTCAGCCATAGTCAAACCTGTCAAAGCAACGCGCAGACGGTTGCCTGGAGGTTCGTTCATTTGGCCATACACCATGGCTACTTTATCCAATACGTTGGAATCTTTCATCTCGTGGTAGAAGTCGTTACCTTCACGGGTACGTTCAC
>NZ_JBQCWY010000389.1:0-2835 GCF_051956955.1 Neisseria sp. P0021.S005
AACAGACGGCCTTTTATTTAGTTCAATTCAAAATCAAACACACTGTTACTTTTGACCTTGAATGGCCGCGGCAATTTTTTCTGCGCCTTTTTTCGCCCAGTCTGCCTGCTTGGCTTCCACCATCACGCGCACGACAGGCTCGGTACCGGATGCGCGCAAGACCACGCGGCCTTTGCCTTCGAGTTCTTTTTCCACTTCAGCCAAAGCCTCTTTGGAAGCGTCCTGCCAGTTTTGGCCTTTTTTGATGCGGACGTTGATCATGGTTTGCGGATACGGCTGCCAATCGGCGCAAACGGTGGCAAGGTCTTGATTCAAGGTTTGCAATGCGGCCAAAACTTGCAGCGCGGAAATGATGCCGTCACCGGTATTGTGTTTGTCCATACACAAAATATGACCGCTGGCTTCGCCGCCAATCAGCCAACCGCGTTGGTGGAGCTGTTCCAACACATAGCGGTCGCCCACTTTGGCGCGGCAGAAATCAACGCCCTGCTCTTTCAAAGCAACTTCCATCGCCATATTGGTCATTACCGTACCCACCACGCCGCCGATCTCCACGCCTTCGTGCGCGCGTGCTTTGGCAATCACATAAATCAAGCTGTCGCCGTCATACACTTTGCCATTGCGGTCAACCATCATCAAACGGTCGCCATCGCCATCCAAGGCAATGCCGTAATCGGCTTCATTTTGCAACACAGCCGCTTGCAAAGCTTTCGGATGGGTCGCACCACATTTCTCATTGATGTTGTAGCCGTTTGGCTCATCACCGATGCTTACTACTTGCGCACCCAATTCGTGGAATACTTTAGGCGCAACTGCATAGCCCGCACCATTGGCGGTATCGACCACCAATTTCAGACCGCGCAAGTCCAAATGGCTTGGGAAAGTGGATTTACAGAACTCGATATAGCGGTCATCCGCACCATTAATCCGGCGCGCACGGCCTAAACGGCTGGATGGCTGTGTTTTCATTTCCTCATCGATTTTGGCTTCGATTTCCAATTCGATTTCATCGCTCAACTTCACACCGCCTTCGGCAAAGAATTTAATGCCGTTGTCAGAATAAACGTTATGGGACGCAGAAATCATCACACCGGCAGACAAACGCAAAGCACGGGTCAAATACGCTACGCCCGGAGTCGGCAGAGGGCCGGTTTGAATAACATTGACACCGGCGGCGGTAAAACCGGCAATCAGCGCAGCTTCCAGCATATAGCCTGAAATACGCGTGTCTTTACCGATCAAGACGGTTGGTTTGATTTCGCCTTCGTGCTGCACCAAAACCTGACCTGCCGCATAGCCTAATTTCAAGACAAAATCAGGATTGATAGGAAACTGACCGACTTCGCCACGCACACCGTCAGTACCGAAATATTTTTTTGCCATGAGATAACTCCGTGGTTGTTTTGTCGTATGTGAATATGGTTGAACTTCTTTAAAAGAATCTTGATTGTATTCGAAGGCCGTCTGAATCTTTCAGACGACCCTTGATCATGAGAATAATTTACTACTTCAGTATTATAGCAAGATCCAGATTTCCTGCACAAAAAAAGCGCATCCTTTTGCAGAATGCGCTTCCTATTCGAGATTCAAAATCAAATCTTAGAATTTAGCACCAGACTGATTAGCCATGTAATCAACTGCAGCTTTCACTTCATCATCGCTCAGGCTACCGTTACCACCTTTGGCAGGCATTGCGTTAAAGCCTTCGAGTGCGTGTTTGTGCAGGGTGTCTTTACCTTGTTTGATACGAGGAGCCCAGTCTTCTTTTTTACCTACATGAGGAACACCTGGAACTGCGCCGCCGTGACATGCTTGGCAGTTGGCTTCGTAAACTTTTTTGCCGTCTGCACCGCCGGCTGCTGGAGCTGCCACACCTTTGTCATCTGCTTTGGCCACATCTGCTTTAGGGGCTTCTGCAGGAGCTGCACCTTCAGCCGCCGGAGCTGAAGCGGCTTCACCGGAAGCGGCTGCATCGGCAGGAGCTGCGGCATCAGGATCAGGGAAAGTACCGCCGGCTTTGTTGGCCATATAAGTAATGGCGCGTTTCAATTCTTGATCGGTCAAATCAGCCGCACCGCCTTTGGCAGGCATTGCGTTGAAACCATTCAGAGCGTGTTGGAACAAGGTATCGAAACCTTGTGCAATGCGAGGCGCCCAATCGCCTTTGTTTTCAAATTTAGGCGCGTTAGGAACGATGCTGTCTGCCGCGTGACATTGAATACAGATTTTGTTGAAAATCTGATCGCCTTGACGCTCGCCGACTGGAATACCATCGCCCAATTTCAGTTGGCCGACTGGCTGGATACGGGTTTGAGTCGCAGCTTCGGTTGTTTCGGCAACATCGCCGAATGAACCGCTTCCCGCCAGTTTGATCAGGAAGTAAATCACTGCAATGACAATAACGATACCGCTCACAAGGGTGAACAATGCAGAGCCTTGGGCTTTGTGGTCGCGGAGTTGTTTCATTTGGTAGGCCTCGCCGTTAGGTTAGGTTGTGCTGTAAGTTATAGTTTATGTGTTAAACGCAGTTAACAATATTTTGCTGGATTATACTGAATTCGCAAAGGCTTTCCAATCCATCTTGAGAAAAAGATACGCAAAAATCCTCAAAAGGCCATCTAAATTCTGCTAAGCCTTTGTAGTTAATTGATTATTCCAGCTATGCAAAAAAGTGACCGCCAATGCCACTTTCAGACACTTTCAAGATAAACTTTGCCAATAAAGCCAATATGCGTTAACCTTACGGCTTTCGCACCCATAGCTCAGTTGGAAGAGTGTCAGTTTCCGAAGCTGGAGGTCACAGGTTCGATCCCTGTTGGGTGCGCCAATTATAAA
>NZ_JBQCWY010000390.1:0-2823 GCF_051956955.1 Neisseria sp. P0021.S005
CTACCAACTGAGCTATACCGGCAAGGAAGTCGGCATTATGCCGATAAGTTCCCATCTTGGCAAGCATTTTAAAACAAAGTTACTCACGAAATTATAAAAACCAATGATTTTAAAGAAAATTAAATACATGCCTTATCTTGCCATCCAACACGCTCAAAGGCCGTCTGAAAACCGCCCCAGCGCAAAACATCATGGTTTCTGTTAAAATAACGCCTTTCACATCTTTCGTCTGCACACATGCCACCCCGCCATCCTTACCGCCGCCTGCGCCCAGCCAAATCCCATCTGCCCGAAGTCGGTATTTCTGAAGAAGGCAATATCCGTTCCCTGCACTTGGGCAGCGACACCATTCAAAGCTCCATGAATGTCGATCATCCGTCCGAGCTTGTGTTGTCGTACAGCCGCGCCATGATGGGTTGGCTGCTGTTTGCAGAAACCCCGCCCAAACACATCACCCAAATTGGCTTGGGCGGCGGCTCGTTTGCCCGTTGGATAGACAGCTACCTGCCCGATACCAAGCAAACCGCCATTGACATCAATCCGCAAGTCATCGCCGTAGCGCGCAGCCTGTTTGAATTGCCGCACGAAGGCGAACATTTTGAAATTATCGAGGCGGATGGCGCGGAATATATTAAAGTGTTCCGCCACAATACCGATGTAATTTTGGTAGATGGTTTTGACGGCGAACAGATTATCGATGCTTTGGTGGAAGAACCCTTCTTCCAAGACTGCCGCAACGCCCTCTCCCCCGACGGTGTATTTGTGACCAACTGGTGGAGCGGCGATCAGCGTTACCAACGCTTTGTCGAACGCCTGCTCAACGTCTTTGACGGCCGCGTACTCGAGCTGCCTGCAGAAAGCCACGGCAACGTAGCGGTCATGGCATTCCAAAGCAGCCCTAAAGAACAAAATCTCGACAACTTAAAAAAACGCGCCGAAAAATTAAGCGAAAAATACGGCTTGGACTTCAAACGGATGCTTGCTGATTTGAAAGCCAATAATCAAAACAACGGCAAGAATTTTTATCTGTAAACCGCTTCAGACCGTCTGAAAAAACAAACAAGGACACACCCATGCTCAAACCCGATATCATTCAAATTCCCGGCCCGGCCGGTTTGCTGGAAACCATCTACCTGCCAAGCGCACAAGACTCCGCCCGCGGCGTTGCCGTCATCAACCACCCCAATCCCCTGCAAGGCGGCACCAACACCAACAAAGTCATCCAAACCGCTGCCAAAGCCCTCAGCCAACTCGGCTTCCATTGCTACCTGCCCAATTTGCGCGGCGTAGGCAATAGTGAAGGCGAACACGACTACGGCCGCGGCGAAACGCAAGACTGCATTGCCGTTATCGACTACGCCCGCGTGCAACATCCTGACGCGCCGCAATTCGTCCTGGCAGGTTTCTCATTCGGCGGCTACGTTTCCACCTTTGCCGCACAAGCACGCACGCCTGATTTGCTGTTGCTGATGGGCGCCGCCGTCCATCACTACACCGACCGCCCGGAACCATCCGATGTTCCTGATGTCGCCAAAACATTGATGATCCATGGCACGGAAGACGAAGTCGTCGAAATCAACAAAGCCCTGACATGGGCAGAACCACAAGGCCTGCCGGTTGTAACCATTGCCGGTTCGTCCCACTTCTTCCACGGCAAACTCATCGTTTTACGCGATACGATCACACGGTTTGCACCGGCTTTATTAGGCTAAAATCCGGCTACACAATAAAACAAGGCCGTCTGAAAGCTTTTTCAGACGGCCTTGTTTGTATGAAACCTTTATTATCTAAATATCAGGCTCAAGTATTCAGAAATCCATCAAGGATTTTCTACTTAACATATCAATTCTGAGTCAACCAATACTGCAAACCAATCAAAGTCTTACCATCTTTGATTTCATCGTTTACCAATGCATTGCGCACCTCGTCCTTGCTCATCAGGACGGTTTCAGTAATTTCATCTTCATCATTGCTCAATTCGCTACCCAAACGCACGCCTTGCGCTTGGTAGAGATACATTTTCTCATCACAAAAACCAACTGCAGTATAAAAGGAGTACAACAGTTTGACACTGTCGGCGACATATGGCGTTTCTTCTGCCAACTCACGCAAAGCGCATTCGGCAGGATCTTCGTCCGCCACATCCAATTTACCCGCCGGCAATTCCAACGTCGCCTGATCGGCGGCATAACGCCATTGGCGCACCAAAACAACTTTGCCGTCTTCCGTTTCCGCCAACACACACGCAGCACCCGGATGGCGGATCACAACTCGTTGGCTTTCATTGCCGTTGGGTAGGCGAACCCGATCGCGGCTGATGGTAACAAAAGAACCTTCGTAGATTGGCTCGCTGCTTAATTTAGTTTCTTTCAAATCCATTTTTTACCTCATTTCCAAATTATTAAATATTAAAGGCCGTCTGAAATCCTTTTTCAGACGGCATAGATAAGCCCTATTCCCGAGTACGTTCAATCTCAATACCGACCTGCGCCACATCGAGCAAGATACCCGGTTTCACAATACGGACGCGCACTTTGGCCGCACCAAAATCATTTAAAATCAATTGGGCGATATGTTCCGCCAAAGTTTCCAGCAGTAAAAAATCCTGTTCGGCAAGGCTGCGGCGTACAACTTCGCATACTTCACCATAATGGATGGTGTCTCCGATATCGTCGCTCGTGCCGGTACGCTCGGGGACACTGATTTCCAAATCCAAAATCAAAGTCTGTTTACGCTCGCGTTCCCAATCATATACGCCGATTAAAGTATCGGCCTTCATGCCGTACAAAAAGATTTTATCCATTTGCCTGTCCGTTTTTTTGA
>NZ_JBQCWY010000391.1:0-2819 GCF_051956955.1 Neisseria sp. P0021.S005
ACCAAATCGACGCACTGAAACTCTTCCAAGAAGACCCAGATACCGACGCCATCATCATGATCGGTGAAATCGGCGGTACTGCGGAAGAAGAAGCAGCCGAATACATCCAATCCAACGTAACCAAACCTGTTGTAGGTTACATCGCTGGTGTTACCGCTCCTAAAGGCAAACGTATGGGCCACGCCGGTGCGATTATCTCCGGTGGTAAAGGTACTGCCGAAGAAAAATTCGCCGCTTTCGAAAAAGCCGGTATCGCTTACACCCGCAGCCCTGCCGAGTTGGGCACTACCATGCTGGAAGTGTTGAAAGCAAAAGGTTTGGCATAAGACTTAAGTCTTTAAGCTGAATTGAAAAGGCCGTCTGAAGTTTTCAGACGGCCTTTTTTTAAATTTCATTTGCTTGTTTTCATAATAAGCACTTAATTTTATTTAAATTAACGTTTATTTTAGAATAAACGGTTATAATTTATTAACAGATAAACAGTCTGTAACCATATCAACCTATATCAAGGAGAAAACCATGAAAAAACACGATTTTGAGGCACGTCGCGAGGCTTTGCTGAAAGACATCCGAGAAGTAATGGATGATGTGGAAGAGTTATACCGCAATGGTGTTGAAGCCGGTTCGGAAGAGGGTAGCAAAGCCCGAGCCAAATTGGAAGAAAAATTGGCTGTGGCCAAAGAGCGTTTGAGCCGTTTTGAAGAAGAGGCCGGCGAACGTCTGCGCCATCATGCCGAGCGTGCGCGTGAAAAATACGAGCAGTTTGAAGAAGCGGCTCAGGAGCGTTTGAAAGAAGGCAAAGAGCGTTTTGCCGAATTTGAAGCTGATGCGGGCGAGCGTTTGAAACGCGGTGCCAAACACGCTGATGAAGTGGTGCATGAGAAACCATATTATGCGATGGGTTTTGCCGCATTGGCCGGTTTGGTTGTCGGTGTGTTGTTGAACCGCCGTTAATGTGAATATGTTAAGGCCGTCTGAACAGGCGTGTACATGAAATCATGGATTTCATTGCGCCGTGCAGACGGCCTTAGCCTTATTTTTCCTGGAAAAAAGGATAATCGAGATGGGAATTCGCCAGCGTTTTGAACATGGCAAGGCTTTGTTGAATCAGGGCGCGGATTTGCTGCTGCTGCGTTTGCAGGTATTGAGCTTGGATTTGACGCGTCAGGCGGAAAATGTGTTTCGTTTGGCGATTTGGCTGGTGTTGTCCGGCGCGCTGTTGATGGTGGGCTTGGTCGGTTTGCTGTTCGGCTTGAACCGCGTGCTGTCGGATGTGGCGGCGTTATGGGTGTTTTTCGGCATTTTCTTCTTGAGCCTGCTGATTATTGCCGTATTGTTCCGCAAAGTATCGGCAGATTATCGGGAGCAGGGCAGCCGTGTGGCTGAGACCTTGCAGGATATTCGATCGGATATTGCGTATTTGCGCGGTGAGATAGACAAGGATGCGGACGATGAAGCAACAGGTGCATAGGAGTTTTCTAAGAATATTAGAACATGTCAATTCTATTGCAAATGCCGTCATAGATAGACATAAAAATATTTTCGTAGCTTTTAAGATACTCTTGAAACCTTGATTAGGCATTTGCTCTCTAATGATAAGGGGTTGTCCTCAAATAATCAGTAAAGAAAGATTTGTTCTGGTTATCTATAGCAGGGTAGTTCCAGTAATATTAATTTGGGGATAGAGTTTTATCAGGATATGAAGACTGTTAGAAAATTTAAATGATAGGTAATTACCATTTTCATCCAAATATAGCTCCGACAGATTTTCTAGATAAAGATCAATGACAATATAATCTTTTCTGTAAAACAAGAGTCGGACAGAATTTACTGTCAGATCAAAGCTCAAAGTAACTCGTTCATCACCGTTAACAAACTTAACAGTCTGAATAACATCGTCTATTTCGCAATCAAATCCATAAATAGATATAAACTCATTACAATTTGGAATCACTAATTTAGTATTATTCATTGCTAGTTCCCTCCGTTGAGTATTATGGTAGCAGAAGATCTCGAGTTGTTATTTATTATTGGAAAAAGACTCTTAAATTTTTAACTTTTTAGGACAGTTACATCTTCTTTTGTTTAAGCCTTATATTTTCCTGAAAAGAGATAATATTGAGATAGCGTTGTCAAATCTGGTGGCTTTGAGGATATTTTTAGGTATTTTTTATGAAGCTGTTGATTATACTGTATCATTTTAAACGGTATCGGCAGATTATCGGGAGCAGGGCAGCCGTGTGGCTGAGACCTTGCAGGATATTCGATCGGATATTGCGTATTTGCGCGGTGAGATAGATAAGGATGCGGACGATGAAGCAACAGGAGTATGAAGAAGCGCGCGAGCTGCTGCTTTTAGAAGCTAAGCTGGTGCGGCTGCGGATTGAAGCGGAAAATTTGAAACTGCGTAAAGCGGAAGAAGGTAATGCTCGGCAGACTAATCGCTTGGTAATGTTGGCCGATGTGGCGTATCAGTTGAGCCAAACGCGTTTGCTGTCTCAACGCTCTTTGTTCTCTACATCACGCCGTCGGCATTGGATCTGGCTAGTGTTGGCGGTCATACTGGGCTTGTCGAGATAATCGAGGGCGGAGATTTGGTCTAAATGATATTTGCAGCGAGTTGTTGGAGCGTGTGAGCCGCTTGTTGAGGACGCTGCGTTATTGTGTTGCCGAAACTGAAACTTTATCTATATTGAGTATTTTTTACAAAAGACACCGGCCGTCTGAACATTTCAGACGGCCTCAATGTTTGGAGTTTCAGATATAATGGCGGCAATTTTGAAATTATTAAATGAAGGATAAGTGATGAACCGTTTGTA
>NZ_JBQCWY010000392.1:0-2800 GCF_051956955.1 Neisseria sp. P0021.S005
AATCCATATTAAATTGTAAATAATTAAATTCAGAATACAGTAAATTTTTTGTTTTGCAAAGCACGGAACACGGGCTTTATGAAAAATCGTAGCGCTTTTGAGGGGAAGTTATTTGAAAACAAAAGATTGCAAAAATTATCTTAAATTGGAGAAAAGGAAAGACAATGAAACTATCTTTCCTATAAATGAAACGTTATGCAGAGAAAAAGCGTAATTATGCGACACGAAAGGAGCTGTTCAGACGGCCTGATAACGGCACTACCCCGTATTTCTGATGAATACGGGGTAGTGAGTCAGTTTAAACTAAATAGAAAAATCTTCTTTTAACAAATGTTTATAAGCGAAGAGATAGAAAGCGGCAACAAAAGACGATCCGCCGAGGACATTGCCTAAGAAGACGGGAATCATATTGTAGAAAAATTGACCCCAGCTGACATTTGCGCCTGCCCAAATACCGGCCGGAATGATGAACATATTGGCGACAAAGTGTTGGAAACCGATTAACACGAAGATCATGACCGGAAACCAAGTTGCCAAAATGCGGCCTGAAGTATGACGTGAGCCGAAATAGAACCAAATACCCATGCACACCATCCAGTTACATGCGATAGCGGAAACGAAGGCACGGCCAAAGTCCATATTAACTTTGGCTTCGGCAATGGCAATGGTTTTAGCCGCAGCCGCTCCCTCTGCCAAGCCGACATAGTGGCCGAGGAAATAGGCCATGGCAACAGCGCCTGCCAGATTGCCCAAGCTGACAATGAGCCAGTTGCGTACCAGTTTGTAGGTGCTGACGCGGCCGGTTAATCTGCCCAAAGCCATAATCATCATATTGCCTGTTGCCAGCTCACCGCCGCCGATTAAGATGCAAATCAGCGCAATCGGGAACACAGACGCACCCAAAAGGGCGGCCAGGCCGTTCCATTCGGCCGGAATGCCACTGATGACGCGCAGGCAGGCAAGATAGCCGAAGCCGACATAGCCGCCGCCTAAAAAACTCAAAATCACCAACATTTTGATGCTGAACTCAGACTTGGCGCAGCTCTTGCCGATGGCTTCCTGCAAAATCTCGTGAGGGTACAAATCTCGTGTATTCATGAGGCTCTCTTAAATTGGAAATATCTTGTTTATCATGAGGATAATAAGTTTGCCTGAGAATGATGCCGGTAGGAAATAACAACTGGTTGTAAGAATAGAAGAGGGGGTTATATATTGAGGTGACTAAGGCTGCGGCTGACTTTTTAAGAAAGATAAGTTGAAGCGTTGAGATATTGGTGTGTTAAAAACTTAAAAGGCCGTCTGAAAAAGTTGCTTTCAGACGGCCTTTAGATTTGCTTGGTGCGTTAGAACTACAAGCGCGTTACGCTTAAAACGCCTTTGATGTCGCCTAAGCTGGCTAATACGCGCGGCAGGTCATTGACTTGGCGGACTTCAAGGGTAAAGCGCATACTGGCTTCCAAATCACGCGATTGGGTTTGCACTGCGGTAACGTTGAGTTTATGACGCGCCAGCGCATCCGAAACATCGCGAAGCAAACCGGAGCGGTCTTGGGCGCGGATTTCAACATCGACGGCAAACACTTGTCCTTCTTGCAAGGCTGCCCAGCTTGCGTTCAACACTTTTTCCGGAGCCTGTTCGGCAAGGTGGCGGAAAGAAGGGCAGGTATTGCGGTGGACGGAAATACCGCGGTCGCGGGTAACAAAGCCCACAATATCGTCAGGAGGTGCCGGTTTGCAGCATTTGGCAAGTGTGGTCATTAAGCCGTCTTCGCCGTCAATCAAAATGCCGTTTTTGCCGCCTTTTTTGATTTTGGACTGCTTGACGATATTGGTTTCATCAATCGGCACAGGAGGCGGCTCATTCAGCGCACCGCAGGCTTTGTGGATGGCGCGGTTGGAAACTTCGCCCTGACCGATGGCCGTATAGAGTTCATCGGTTTTTTTGAAGCCGAGTTTTTCCGCCAATGCTTGCAGATTGGGTTTGGGGAAGATTTTTGACAACTGTTTGTCCAGCTGGGCGCGGCCTTCTTCGCGCACGGTATCCGCATTTTGCTGGCGGATATAGGCACGGATTTTGCTGATGGCGCGGTTGGATTTGACCCAGCCTTCGTAGAGCCAGTTGACGGAAGGATTTCCTTCTTTGGCGGTAATGATTTCAACGCGTTGGCCGTTTTCCAATGGTGTGGACAGCGGCACGATTTGTCCTTCGACTTTTGCGCCGCGGCAACGGTCGCCTACGCTGCTGTGCAGGGCATAGGCAAAGTCGATGGGGGTGGCGCCCGTAGGCAGGGAGAGGACTTTGCCGTGCGGGGTCAAAACATAAATCGTATCGTTGAACAGCTCGGTTTTAAAGGCGGCGGCAAGGTCTTCTTTGCCGCTTTCAGCCATGTTTTCGCGCCAGTCTAGGAGTTGGCGCAACCAAGCGATTTTTTGTTCGTAGGCGGAATCGCCTTTGCCGCCTTCTTTATAACGCCAGTGGGCGGCAACACCGAATTCATTGAATTGGTGCATGTCGAAGGTGCGGATTTGGACTTCCACACCTTTGTCTTCCGGGCCGACGATAACGGTGTGCAAACTTTTATAGCCGTTGCCTTTCGGGTTGGCGATATAGTCGTCAAACTCGCCCGGAATCGGCTGCCAGAGGCTGTGGACAATACCCAGCGTGGTGTAACACTCGGGAATGGTGTCCACCAAAATCCGCACAGCGCGGATGTCGAACAGGCCGTCGAAAGTGAGCTTTTTCTTCACCATTTTTTTGTAAATGGAGTAGATGTGCTTCGGTCTTCCGGCAACTTCAAAAT
>NZ_JBQCWY010000393.1:0-2781 GCF_051956955.1 Neisseria sp. P0021.S005
TAACGGAACCGACGATGGTGTCGATGATGCGGATGGGCATGGCGTGGTACACGTCCAAACCGGCAAGCGAGAGGCTGGTCAGGGCTTGGATGGTGATGAAGAAGGTGGAGAAGCTGTATTTGTAGCTGCGGGTCATGAAGAACAGGGTGGTGCTGGCGATAACAATCCAGAGCTTGGTTTCAACGGACGGGGTGAAGTAGGGGACGAGCGAACCGACAATCACGCCGAGAATCGTACCGGCAATGCGTTGGTACACGCGGCTTTTGGTGGCGGTGTAGTTGGGTTGGCAGACGAAAAGGGCGGTCAGCAGAATCCAGTAGCCGAGGTTGAGATGGAGGATTTCGACGATGATGCAGGCCGCGGCCACGACGATGGAGAGGCGGGTGGCATGGCGGAAGACGCCGGAGTCGAAATTGAGTTGGCTGATGACGGTTTCGCCGATATTGCGGAACTTGGTGTTTTCAAGGGCGGCGATGCGGGTGTCGGTGTTGTCGTTTTCGGCAAGGGACGCATCGTTTTGCAGTTGCCGCAGTTGGTAATCGACACTGCTGAGGTTGTCGAGCAGGCGGCGGATATTGTGGAGGTTGGCATTGTCGGCGTGGGTCTCGGCAAAATGGCCGAGGGACTGGCGGCAGCCTTCCATGGCGCGGCCGAGGCGTTTGCTGTATGCGTAGGGTTTGTTGTTGCGCAGGGTGGCGGCAATGTTGCGGCATGCCTGACCCTGCATTTCGAGCAGGCGGCGGATGCGGAAGATGAGGTCGGTGTTTTTGAGCTGCTCGGCCATTTCGCTGTAATCGACGTGGGCGGAGCTGATGCGTTCGTGCATGTCTTGCGCGCTGAGGTAGTAGCGCAGCATTTTGGCGGTACGCGGATGGCGGTGTTGGCCGCGCAATCGGTAGAAAAGTGCGCCGCGGCATTGGTTGAAGGCGGTAATCACGCCGGTGTTGCTCATGGCCAAGTCGATTTGGCGGTTGCCCAACCATGCGGCTTCGTCGGGGTCGAAAAAGTCGGCTTTGGCATCGAAGTAGTTGCTGAGTGCGTCGTAGGCGTTGGCAACGGTTTCTTGGACGGGGCGGTGGGGCAGGATGATTTGGAAGATCAGGGTGTTGACGCTGTATAGGACAGTGCCCAACAGAATCATGACGGGGTTGGTCAGCCAGTAGGTCTCGGGTGTGTAGGTCAGCGTGGTGTAGGTGGCGACGGCGAGCGCACCGAAAGCGAAGGTGCGGTATTTGAGGCCGACGGTGCCGAGGATGGTGAAGCCGAAAGTCATCAGGGTCATGGCCAAGATGAAGGGAACGCCTGTGCCGATGGTGCTTTGGGCAAGCAGTGAGGAGAGGGTGAACAGGGCAACGGTGATGACGATGTTTTTCAGACGGCCTGTGAGGCGGTTGTCCAAGTCGACCAAACCGCCGGCAATAATGCCGAGTACGAAGGGCATGACGAGCTTAGGCGTGTTGAAGTGCCAAACGAGGGTGGCGGCGATGAACACGCTGGCGAAGACGGGCAGGGAGGCAATGATCAGAGGTTTGAGCGGCGGAGTGTTCATGATGGTGTTGTTTATTATTCGTTATGAGGTGAATGATTGGATTTTAACAGGATTTTCAGTCGGTTTCAGAATGTTTGAAATAGGATAAGGCCGTCTGAACGGATACGGGGAAATACTTGATTTCGTTTCCACATTTGTTCAGACGGCCTTTTTTGGCTTGCGCCATCAGGTCATCAGGTTGAGGTCGCTGATGCGGTCGTAGAGACGCTCGGTATTGTTGCCCTCGTCGTGCATTTGAATGCGCAGGCGCAAATCGTTGGCGGAAACTGCTTGGCGCAGGGCTTCGCTGAGTTCGATTTGGCCCTGTGCGTAGAGGTTGAAGAGGTTTTGGTCGAACGTCTGCATGCCGTTGCTGCCGGAGCGTGCCATCAGGTCGCGGATTTCCAGCAATTCGCCTTTGAAAATCAGGTCCTGCATGGCCGGAGTGTTGAGCAGGAGGTCGGTAACGGCCGTGCGTTGGCGGTTTTTCTTGATGGTGAGGCGTTGGCCGATGATGCCGACGAGGTTTAACGCCAAATCCATCAAAACTTGTTGGCGGCGGTCTTCCGGATAGAAGTTGATAATGCGCTCGATGGTTTGGGAGGCCGTACTGGCATGGATGGTGAAAACGCACAGATGGCCGGTTTGAGCCAGTTGAAGGGCGTATTCCATGCTTTCTTCGCTGCGGACTTCGCCGATACAGACGACATCGGGTGCTTGACGCATGGCGCTTTGAACGGCAATTTTCCAGTTGTCGGTATCGATGCCGATTTCGCGCTGGGTGAAGATGCTGCGGCAAGGTTTGTAGATAAACTCGATGGGATCTTCGATGGTGACGATATGGCCGGGCAGCTTTTGGTTGCGGTAGTTGAGCATGGAGGCCATGGTGGTGGACTTACCCGAACCGGTCGGGCCGGCGAGGATCAGCAGGCCGCGTGGCGCGAGTGCAAGCTCTTGGAGCTTTTCGGGCAAACCGAGGGTTTTCATCTCGGGAATGTCTTGGCTGACGCGGCGCAATACCATGCCGACGCGGCCTTGCTCGTGGTAGGCGTTGACGCGGTAGCGTGTGTTGCTGCGCGATTGGACGGAATAGTTGATTTCCCAGTCGCGGTTGAAGGCTTCGAGTTGGTCGGGGTTCATGGTGGATTCGGCGATGGCGGCGGTGTCCGCGCCGGTCAGCGCTTTGTGGGGCATGGGCGTGAGGGTGCCGCCGACTTTAATGGCAGGAGGAAAGCCTGCGCTGATGAAGATGT